>JBDHSX010000004.1:0-88233 GCA_039808365.1 Xanthobacteraceae bacterium
AAGGTGCGCGGCTGCATCGCCATCGACACCGGGCGGGGGCCGGAGGTGTCGAAATGCGTCGACATGACGTTCCACTAAGCGGGCAGCGTCACCGGGCGCGTCAGGGCTGTGCGCGCGAATTTGCGCGGCGCCATCGCCTCGCCGAATAGAAAGCCCTGCGCGATGTCGAAGCCCAACTGGTGCGCGGTGACGAAGTCGGCGCGGCTCTCGATGCCTTCGGCGACGGTGCGCACGCGGTGGCTGCCGGCGAGATCGATGATGCCGCGGCAGACGGTCTGCCTGAGGCGGTCGTCGCTGAAGCCGGTCACGAACTGGCGGTGGACCTTGAGTTCGGCGAAGGGGAATACGCGCCGCTCCATCAACGCCGGCCACTCGGCCCCGACATTCTTGATCGAGACGGCGACGTTGTGAAAACGGATGCGGCGGGCGATGTCGACGATGCGGTCGAGGTCGGCGATCACCTCGGCGCATTGGAGTTCGATCAACAGTCCGTTGAACGCCGGATGCGCCGGCATCCGCTGGCACAGCGCGCGCATGGCGGCGTCGTCGCGCAGGAACGACGCCGGAAGGTTGATCGCGAGATCGACCGGGCCGTTGCGTTCGATGAAATACCGCCAGTCGTCGATCACCCGCGTGATGATGAACTCCGACAGGTTGTGGAAGCCGATGTCGCCGCGTTCCGGAATGAAGGAGGCCGGAAGCACCACGCCCCAGGTCGGATGCCGCATCCGGATCAGCGCCTCGGCGCCGCGTGGGGCGAGGGTGCGGATGTCGATCTTGCGCTGATACCATAATTCGAGCCAGCCGGCCTTGAGGGCCTCGGCGACATCGACCGCGGGGCTTGGCGGCGCTTCGGTCGGGATCAGCGACGCGACGCCGTGGCGCAGGGATTCCTCGCCGAACGGCGTTTGCAGCGTCGGCAGGGTGGCGATGCCGAGTTCGCGCGCGGTCTGCCGGGCGGCGAAGGCGAGGATCGAATCCGGCGTCGCGATCGGCAGCACCTTGCCGCAGAATCCGGCCTCCGCCAGGATTTCGAGAACTTTGCCGGCCTCGATGCCGTCGGCGAACAGGCTCAGCACCACCAGATCGAGCCGCTGGGTGGCGAGCAGCGTCCGCAGGTCGGCGGCGCGGCCGCACTCGAAGGCGATGAAGCCGAGGTCTTCCAGGGCATCGGCCATAAATGCGCGGGTGTGCGGCTTGTTGTCGGCGACGCAGACCCGAGGTCTTAGGTTGCGCTGGCCGAACGCGGTGGGTTGGACGGAGAGGGGATGAGCCGCCGCCAAGTCTGTCATGTTGTTCTTGCTCCCTGTGCTGGCGGCACGGTTTTAACGTCGCCCCGGGGGGCAGTCATGGAGCCCCGACCCCGGTCCACGGAAATGGCTCGTTAATGTTAAAGCCTCCAATGCGATTCAAACCGGACCGATCGGAAGTTCAGCGATTTCAAGCGCGTGGGACATGCGGCGGGGAGACCCGCGCGAACGTTTTGTCCACAGCACCGTGCCGATGCGCGCTGCGGCCGCGCGGCCACGGCCGATTCGCCGCCGACCGGCATGGCGGCGCCTCATGGGCGCGGCACGGTTGACCACGGCCGCGCATCCGGTCATTTTTAGCGATCCATTGGGAAGGGGTTGAATTTATGAACGTCAAGCTGATCGCGGTCGCCACGGCCGCAGTGGTGGCGCTGTCATCGCCGGCCGCGCGCGCGGAACAGTTCATCAACGTGCTGACCGGCGGCACGTCCGGCGTCTACTATCCGCTCGGTGTCGCCATCGGTAAAATCTTCAGCGACAAGATCTCCGGCGCCAAGACCCAGGTGCAGGCCACCAAGGCGTCGGTCGAGAACCTCAATTTGCTGGAACAGGGCCGCGGCGAGATCGCGTTCACCCTCGGCGATTCGCTGAAAGCGGCGTGGGAAGGCGACGAGGAAGCCGGCTTCAAGAAAAAGCTCTCGAAGCTGCGCACCATCGGCGCGATCTATCCGAACTATATCCAGATCGTCGCCACCGGCGAGAGCGGCATCAAGACGCTGGCGGACCTCAAGGGCAAGAGCCTTTCGGTCGGCGCGCCGAAGTCCGGCACCGAGCTGAACTCGCGCGCGATCCTGAAAGCCGCCGGCATGACTTATAAGGATATCGGCAAGGTCGAGTACCTGCCGTTCGCCGAATCGGTCGACCTGATGAAGAACCGCCAGCTCGCGGCGACCTTGCAGTCGGCGGGCCTCGGCGTCGCCTCGTTGAAGGACCTCTCCAACTCGAACGAGATCAACGTGGTGTCGGTGCCGAAGGAGATCGTCGACAAGATCGGCCCGCCGTTCGTCGCGGCGACGATCCCGGCCAACACCTACAAGGGCCAGGACAAGGACGTGCCGACCGCGGCCGTGGTCAACTTCCTGGTGACCAGCTCGGACGTGTCCGACGATCTCGCCTATCAGATGACCAAGCTGGTCTATGATTCGCTGCCGGATCTGTATTCGGCGCATGCGGCCGCGCACGGCATCAAGCTGGAAACGGCGGCGACGGGCAGCCCGGTGCCGCTGCACCCCGGCGCGATCCGCTACTTCAAGGAAAAGGGCATTATCAAGTAGGGTTCGTCATTGCGAGCGAAGCGAAGCAATCCAGTCTTTGCTGAATCAATTCTGGATTGCTTCGTCGCTTCGCTCCTCGCAATGACGACGTCATTCGATCGGATTTCCAACGTCATGGCCGGGCCTCGTCCCGGCCATCCATGTCTGGGCTGGGGGAAAATGCCGGCGAACAGATCGCGTGATCTGTTCGCCGACGAAAGCGGGGACGGGAACAATGTCGCAGGCAGCAGCGCCGACGCAGGACAATGCCCACGAGGTCGAGCCGATCAAGGTCGATCTCGGTAATTTCGAGCATGGCTTCCCGGAAGGGTTCGGCCCCGGCCGCTGGGGTCTGCTCGCCTATGCCATCGGCATCGCCTTCGCGGTGTTCCAGATCGCCATCGCCGCATGGAACATCCTGCCGAGCCAGGTGGTGCGCGGCGTCCATGTCGGTTTCATCATCCTGATGACCTTCGGCCTGATCGGCAACTTCACCGCGAAAACCGACAAGGCGCGCGCGCTGGCCTGGCTGATCGGCGCCGCCGGCTTCCTCTGCGGCCTGTATCAATGGATCTTCTACGCCGACCTGATCCAGCGCGACGGCGACCCGACGACCATGGACCTCGCGGTCGGCACCCTCTTGGCGGTGCTGATCTTCGAGGGCACGCGGCGGCTGATGGGCGCGGCGCTGCCGCTGATGTGCGGCGCCTGCATTCTCTATTGGGCGTTCGGGCAGTATCTGCCGTCGCCGCTCAATCATCGCGGCTACGGCTTCGACCAGATCATCACCCATCTGTCGTTCGGCACCGAAGGCTTTTACGGCGTGCCGATCTACGTCTCGGCGACCTACATCTTCCTATTCATCATGTTCGGCTCGTTCCTCGAACGCGCCGGCATGATCCAGCTGTTCACCGACGTCTCGCTCGGCATCTTCGGCGGCACCCGCGGCGGCCCGGCCAAGGTGGCGGTGGTGGCGTCCGGCATGATGGGCACGATTTCCGGCTCCGGCGTCGCCAATGTGGTGACGGTCGGCCAGTTCACCATTCCGCTGATGATCCGCTTCGGCTATCGGCGCGCCTTCGCCGCCGGCGTCGAGGCCACCGCCTCGATGGGCGGCCAGATCATGCCGCCGGTGATGGGCGCGGTCGCCTTCATCATGGCCGAGACTCTCGGCGTCGATTACATGGTGATCGTGCGCGCGGCGGTGATCCCGGCATTTCTGTATTTCGCCTCGGCGTTCTGGATGGTGCATCTGGAGGCCGGCAAATACGGCCTCAAGGGCATGAGCCGCTCGGAGATGCCGAGCGCGTGGAAGGCGCTGACGGCGCGCTGGTATCTGGTGCTGCCGCTGGCGGTGCTGGTCTTCATGCTGTTCGAGGGCTTCACGCCGCTTTACGCCGGCATCATGGGGCTGGCGCTGACCGCGACCCTGATCCTCGGCGCCAGCATCGCGCTCGGCCTGCCCAACCAGACGATCCGCTACATCTTCTGGATCCTGCTGGCGCTGGTGGTCGGCGCCATGTTCCAGCGCGGCATCGACATCATGATGGTCGGCCTCGTGGTCGGCGCGCTGGTGATCCTCGCGGCGCTGACCAAGGGCGGCCGCGCCACGCTGGTCGCCTGCCGCGACTCGCTGGCGGAGAGTTCCAAGTCGGCGCTGACCGTCGGCATGGCCTGCGCCATCGTCGGCACCATCATCGGCATGATGACGCAGACCGGCGTCGGCAATATTTTCGGCAGCTGGGTGATCGGCATCGGCGAGAACAGCCTGTTCCTCGCGCTGATCATGACCATGCTGCTGTCGATTTTGCTCGGCACCGGCATCCCGACGATTCCGACCTACATCATCACCGCCGCGCTCGCGGCGCCGGCGCTGGCGAAACTCGGCGTGCCGCTGATCGTCAGCCACATGTTCGCGTTCTACTATGGCATCATGGCGGACCTGTCGCCGCCGGTGGCGCTCGCCGCCTTCGCCGCCGCGCCGATCGCCAAGGAGAATCCCGACACCATCGGCTGGGAGGCGATGCGGATCGCGCTCGCCGGCTACGTCATTCCGTTCATCGCGGTCTATTCGCCGGCGCTGATGTTGCAGACCGGCGATCCGATGGAGGCCTATCTCGGCTTCTACGGCGCGGTGGCCTATGCGACCGTCAAGGCGCTGATCGCCATCGGCCTGTTCGGCATGGTGGCGATCGGGTTCCTGTTCACGCGGATGACGATCCTTGAGCGCATCATCACCTTCGTCGCGGCGCTCTGCCTGCTCGGCGAATTCCCCTATAGCGACTGGATCGGCTTCGCGCTGGCGGCCGCCATCATGGTCTGGGACTGGCGGCGGAAACCCGTGTCCGACGCGGTCGCGGCGTGAGCCTGTGTCTCGTCTCCGCCGGTGTCGCCAAGACGCTGACGGTGGCGGCGTTCACACTGGTGTGGACCCATTCGATCGAGAAAGTCGATTGGCGCGAGGACTGGCGCGTCACCCCGCAAGGTCTTGAACTGGTCGCCGCGCGGGTGAAAGGATCCGGCGCGGGGATGGAGCCGCCGCCGGAGGCGCGGCTGGTGGGCGGCTGGTTCGTCTGGCGACCGCATCGCGCACCGATGCCGGAGGTGGTGCTGGGCAATTCCGGCATGGCCGGCGAATGGCGGCTGTGCACGGACGGCCAGTGCCGCACGCTGTCGGAGATTCTCGGCCATGACGTCGGCGTCCATACGACGACGATGCGCGCGTGCGATTAAATTGCCTCCGTCATTGCCAGCGCTCGGACAGTGCGAAGCACTGATGCGAGTGCTCGCAATGACGAAGGGATATGGCGCGCGGCCTACATCGCCCGGTGCGGTTGGGCGATTTTGGTCGCGAGAATCTTGTCGATGCGGCGGCCGTCGAGATCGACGATCTCGAAGCGCCAGCCATGCGCGTCGCGGCTGTCGCCGATGTCGGGAATCGCGCCGAACAGTTGCAGCATGAAGCCGGCCGCGGTGTTGTAGGGTCGCGACAGCGGCAGCGGCATGCCGAGCACGGCGGCGAATTCGTCGATCGGCATCCAGCCCTCGATCAGATAGGAGCCATCGGGACGCTTGATCGCCGGCTTCTCGGCGGGGCCTTGCTCGGTGTGAAAACCGCCGACGATCGATTCCAGGATGTCGGTGGCGGTGACGATGCCCTGAAAGCTGCCATACTCGTCATGGACCAGCCCGACATGCACCGGCGAGCCGCGCAGGATCGCCAGCACGTCGCGGGCGTCGGCCACTTCCAGAATCACCGGCACCGCGCGGACCAGCGCGCGGATGTCCGGCGTCACGCCGGCAAGATAGCCGTCGAGCATGTCCTTGGCCTGCACCACGCCGAGCGCTGCGTCGCGATCGCCGTCGAACACCGGCAGCCGCGAATGCCGGCTTGCGGTGATCGTCCGGCGGATCACCTCCGGCGGATCGGCGAGGTCGATGAAATCCACCTCGTGGCGCGGCGTCATCACCGCGCCGACCGGCTGGTCGCCAAGCCGCATCACGCCCGCGATCATTTCCTTCTCGCCGGGCTCCAGCACGCCGGCGCTTTCCGCCTCGCGCACCAGCGAGCGGATTTCGTCCTCCGTCACCGTCCCCGTTTGCGCGCCGCTCTGGCCGAGCAGGCGCAGCAGCAATTGGCCGGAGACGTCGAGCAGCCACACCACCGGCGAGGACACGCGCGCCAGCCCGGTCATCGCCGGCGCCACCTTCACCGCGATCGATTCCGGATTGCGCAGCGCGATCTGCTTCGGCACCAATTCGCCGACGATCAGCGAGGCGTAGGTGATGAGGCCGACCACCGCGCCGACGCCGAGCGTGTCGGCGAAGCCCTTGCCGAGACCCAGCTCGATCAGCCATGCGGTCAGCCGCTGCCCCAGCGTCGCGCCGGAGAACGCGCCGGACAACACGCCGACCAGCGTGATGCCGATCTGCACGGTGGAGAGAAACCTGCCGGGATCGGAGGCCAGCACCAGCGCCTGACGCGATCCGCTCACGCCCTTGTCCGCCAGCGCGGCGAGGCGGGCGGGACGCGACGAGACGATGGCGAGTTCGGACATCGCGAGCAGACCGTTGACGACGATCAGGACGCAGACGATGCCGAGTTCGAGCGCGAGCATGATCGGCAGCCTATCAGATCATGTCGCGCGGCGATCATGGGAATTTGACGCGGTGGCGCGATTGCGGGAGAAATGCGGGCTGCGTCGGGAACAAGAAGGAGAAGCCGGTGAGGCTCAAGGGAAAAACCGCCATCGTCGTCGGCGCCGGATCGATCGGGCCGGGCTGGGGCAACGGCAAGGCGACGGCGGTCACCTTTGCCCGCGAGGGCGCGCAGGTGTTCTGCGTCGACCGCAACGGCAAGGCCGCCGAGGAAACCGCCGCCATCATCGCCGGGGAGGGCGGCAAGGCCACGGCGTTCGCCGCCGACGCCGCGCGCGAGAGCGACATCAAGGCGATGGTGGAGGCGTGCCTGAAGGCTTACGGCCGCATCGACGTGCTCGACAACAATGTCGGCATCGCCGAGGTCGGCAGCGTGGTCGAGGTCGAGGAGAAGGACTGGGACCGCGTGTTCGCCGTCAATCTCAAGAGCGCCTATCTCGCCATGAAGCACGTCATTCCGGTGATGGAAAAGCAAGGCGGCGGCTCGATCATCAATATCTCGTCGATCGCCTCGATCCGCCATCTCGGCGTGTCCTATGTCACCTACGCCACCACCAAGGCGGCGATGAACCAGATGACGCGCACCACCGCGGTCGAGTTCGCGCCCAAGAACATCCGCGTCAACGCCGTTCTGCCGGGGCTGATGAAGACGCCGATGGTCGAGCACTCCGCCGGCCTGGCCGCGAGCTACGCCAGGGGCGACGTCGAGGAGATGTGGAAGCGGCGCGACGCCCAGGTGCCGATGGGCCACATGGGCGAGGGCTGGGACGTCGCCAACGCCGCGCTGTTCCTGGCGTCGGACGAATCCCGCTACGTCACCGGCATCGAACTGGTGGTGGACGGCGGGCTGACGCTGAAGGCGGGATAAAGCAGGTCTCGATTGGACGGAAACGTCATGCGCGGGCATAGCCGTTCGCAGAACGGTGTCGCTTCGCTCGCCCGCGCATCCATCAAAAAGGAAGAGTCGCGTCAAAAGGATGGATTGCCGGGTCAAGCCCGGCAATGACGGTTTTGTTCTTATCAAAAGGGAAACTGCCGGGCCGTTGAAAACAGCTTCGTGCCCCGGGCGCGCTGCGGCACGAAGGGACGCTGCGCAGAACCGGGGCCGTTCCAGCCACGGTGTTTGATACGGTCTCGGTTCTGCGAAGCAGCGTGACACGCTGCAGTGCGCCCGGGACACGGCGGAACCCCGAATGCAAAGGGCGCGATCCGGTGAGGATCGCGCCCTTTGTTCTCAGGATATCCTGCTTACTTGGTCAGCGGGCAGCCGCTGTCCTTGGCGGACGGATAGGCGGTGTCGCCGGGCACCTTGGCGATCAGCTTGTAGTAGTCCCAATCGCGCTTGCTTTCCTCCGGCTTCTTGACCTCGAACAAATAGAGGTCGGCGACCATGCGGCCGTTGGCCTGCACCTTGCCGCCTTGCGTGAAGTCGTCGTTGACCGGCAGTTCCTTCAGCTTCTTGACCACCGCGTCGCTATCCTTGGTGCCGGCGGCCTTCACCGCCTTGAGATAGGACAGCGTCGCCGAATAGGTGCCGGCCTGGATCATGCTCGGCATCCGTCCGGTGCGCTTGAAGAAGCGCTCGCCGAAGTGGCGGGTCTTGTCGTTGAGGTCCCAGTAATAGCTCTCGGTCAGCACCGTGCCCTGCGCCGCCTTGAGGCCGAGACCATGGACTTCCGACGCCGTCAGCAGCAGCGCCGCCAGCTTCTGGCCGCCGGCGACGATGCCGAACTCCGCCGCCTGCTTGATCGAGTTGATGGTGTCGGCGCCGGCATTGGCGAGGCCGACCACCTTGGCCTTGGAGCCCTGCGCCTGCAACAGGAACGAGGAATAGTCGGAGGTGTTGAGCGGGATCCGCACCGCGCCGAGCACCTTGCCGCCCGACGCCTTCACCACGTCGCTGGTGTCCTTCTCCAGCGCGTGGCCGAAGGCGTAGTCCACCGTCATGAAATACCAGCTATCGCCGCCGGCCTTCACCATCGCGCCGCCGGTGCCGACCGCGAGCGCGTGGGTGTCGAAGGCCCAGTGGAAGCCGTAAGGCGAGCACGACGCGCCGGTGATCGCCGAGGACGCGGCGCCGACCACGATGTTGATCTTCTTCTTCTCCTTGGTGAGTTCCTGCACCGCCAGCGCGACCGAGGAGGTGGTCAGCTCGGTGATCATGTCGACGCCTTCGGTATCGTACCATTTGCGCGCGATGCTGACCGCGAGGTCCGGCTTGTTCTGGTGGTCGGCCGCGACGATCTCGATCTTGTGGCCCAGCACTTCGCCGCCGAAATCCTCGACGGCCATCTTGGCGGCCTCGATCGAGGTCTTGCCGCCGTAATCGGCGTAGACGCCGGACTGGTCATTCAGAATGCCGATCTTGACGCCCTGCGCCAGCGCCGGCACGGCGGCCAGCAGGCTGCAGGTCGCAACCGCCGCCGACAATATTCCACGTTTTCCGAGACCCGATGTCATCTGTTGCCTCCCAGCAAATTTGTTTCGATCGATCAACCGACGGAAGCCGCGTGGCGTCGCGCAACTTCCCCATCGTTTCGGCTTTAACAAACCGCGCCGGACGAGTCACGGTTGCCGGCCTTCGACCTTTGGACGGTTCGCGCACATCCGATGTGTAAATTCGCGGGGCCGCGAGCGGCGGCCGGCGCGGCGCATCATTTCGTTGCAATGCAGCGAAGCGGGCCGGTAGAAGGCGTTCGGCCGGTGGCGCGGCCGAAAGCTCAAATTAACCAGTTTGGCGGTTGCCGCCCGGCCGGTTACGGTTCGGCATCGATTTTGGTCTAAAGGAGCCGATACGTCCGGGGGAGTTCGGAAAGGAAAATCATGACGAGCAACGCAACGTTCCATCAGCCCGCGGTTCTGGTGACCGGCGGCGCCGGCTATATCGGCGCGCATGGCTGCAAGGCGTTGCGGGATGCCGGCTTCCTGCCGGTCGTTTACGACAATTTCTCCACCGGCCATCGCCATTTCGTCGCCGGTCCGCTGGTCGAGGGCGACCTGCACGACCGCGCCGCGCTGGCCTCGGCGTTCCGGCAGTATCCGATCGTCGCGGTGATGCATTTCGCCGCCGCGAGCCTGGTCGGCGAGTCGATGGTCGATCCGCATAAATATTATGCCAACAATGTCGGCGGCACGCTGGCGCTGCTCGATGCGATGCGCGCGGCCGGGTGCGGCAGGCTGGTGTTTTCCTCGACCGGCGCGGTCTACGGCAACGCCGACAGCAAGGCGCTGCCGGAGACCTATCCGTGCCAGCCGATCAATCCCTACGGCAGCTCGAAGTGGATGATCGAACAGATGCTCGCCGATCATCGCCGCGCTTACGGACTGGGCGCGTTCTGCCTGCGTTATTTCAACGCCAGCGGCGCCGATGCGTCCGCCACCATCGGCGAATTGCGCGATCCGGAAACCCATCTGATCCCGCGCGCCATGATGGCGCTGCAAGGCCATGTGCCCGACTTCGCGGTGTTCGGCGACGACTACGACACCCCGGACGGCACCGCGATCCGCGACTACATCCATGTCACCGATCTGGCGGCGGCGCATGTCAAGGCGTTGACGCTGCTGCTCGCGGGCCATGCCGGCGGCAGTTTCAACCTCGGCACCGGACACGGGTTCTCGGTCAAGGAAATTCTGGCGGCGATCGCCAGTGTGACCGGCCGCGAGGTGCCGCACCGGATCGAGCCGCGGCGGATGGGCGATCCGACCTATCTCGTCGCCGATCCGTCGGCGGCGCGCGCGGTGCTCGATTTCACGCCGTCGCATTCCGACCTGACGACGATCGTGCGTTCCGCCTGGGCCTGGCATCAGCACGCCCATCCGCGCAAACTGGCGGCGTAGAGAGTTTGCGGCTGCCGTCATCGCCGGGCTCGACCCGGCGATCCATCAAAATGAAGAGTCGCTTTGGAGGATGGATTGCCGGGTCAAGCTCGGCAACGACGCCTCAGGCTCAGCGCTGCTTCGGCTGCTGGCGACGGCGGTCGGCGGCGGGCTGATAGGCGATGCGCGAGTGATGCGCGCAATAGGGCAGGCCGGGCAGGGATTTGCCGCCGCAGAAGAAGAATTCCGGATTGCTGGGATCGCCGACCGGCCAATGGCAGGTGCTTTCGTTGAGTTCCAAAAGCGTCAGCCGCTGGCTCATCGGCACCACATTGTCATGGGCGATCGGATCCGGTTCGAGTTCGACCTCGAAAGCCTGAGCGAGCGCGGTGTTGCCGCGCGACACCGGCCGCGCCACCCGCATCATCGGCTGCGCCGGACGCACCTTGCGCGGGCGCGGCGCCGCCGATGACGGCGTTTTCGCGCGTCCCGACAGGCCGAGCCGGTGTACCTTGCCAATCACCGCGTTGCGCGTCACGTTGCCGAGTTCCGCCGCGATCTGGCTGGCAGAGAGGCCGGCCTCCCAGAGCTTCTTGAGTTGCTCGACGCGCTCGTCGGACCAGGTCAATACCGTCATCGCACTGTTTCCTTCGTGTCGTGCGGCCGCCACAGGGGCCACGCTGGCGACGTCATTCATTCAAAATCCCTGCGGTTGGAATCCCTTAGCCCTCGCCGGATGCAAATTGCGCACCGGACGTTGACGCTGAAGCCAGAACTTGAGCTGGATCAATACTGCCGCACGAGATGTCGTACTCGATAGCCGAAACGCTACAATATGCGGCGACTCACGCGCAAGAGTCGTGGGCGACGCGTCCACATCTTCCGTAGTCAAACGATAAAATCGGTTTTTTCTGCGATGAGCTGCGGCGTTTCCGCATCACCGGGTGGAAGGGGCGGGTTCCGAAAACCGGCCTGTGAGGCCTCTTGCGAGGTTGACAGCGGTCAAACCCGTCCTAGAATAATCGCATGTGCCGCCTGGAAAGGCGGCACATTTCGTTTCCGGGACAGGGTTTTTGCCGCCGCCGCTCGCTTTCGCGCCACGCCGGCACGGCCCGTCCGCCTTCATTGTTCGATCGGACTTGTCATGACCAAGAGCGCGCCGTCTCACCTGCTGCCCGTTTTCGCTCGCGCCAATCTCGCCTTCGAGCGCGGCGAGGGCGTGTGGCTGATCGGCGTCGACGGCCAGCGTTATCTCGATTTCACCAGCGGCGTCGCGGTCAACGCGCTCGGTCACGCCCATCCGCGTCTGGTGGCGGCGTTGCAGGAACAGGCGACAAAGCTCTGGCACATGTCGAACCTGTTCAACAGCCCGGATGGCGAGCGCCTCGCCGCGCGGCTGTGCGAGCAGAGTTTCGCCGACAAGGTATTCTTCTGCAATTCCGGCGCGGAGGCGCTGGAATGCTGCATCAAGGTGACGCGGCGCTATCACGCGATGAAGGGCCATCCCGAGCGCTATCGCATCATCACTTTCGAGGGCGCGTTCCACGGCCGCACTTTGGCGACGCTGGCCGCCACTGGCGCCGCCAAATATCTCGAAGGTTTCGGCCCGCCGATGGACGGGTTCGATCAGGTTCCGCTCGGCGATGTCGCCGCGGTGAAGAAGGCGATCGGCCCCGCCACCGCCGGCATCCTGATCGAGCCGGTGCAGGGCGAGGGCGGCGTGCGCGCGGCGTCCAACGCCTTCTTCAAGGAACTGCGCCAGCTTTGCGACGACAACGGCCTGCTGCTGATTTTCGACGAGGTGCAGACCGGCATGGGCCGCACCGGCGAACTGTTCGCCTACAAGCGGACCGGCGTCGTGCCGGACGTGATGTCGCTGGCCAAGGCGCTCGGCGGCGGCTTCCCGATCGGCGCGTGCCTGGCCACCGAGGAGGCGGCCTCCGGCATGACGCCGGGCTCGCACGGCTCGACCTTCGGCGGCAATCCGCTGGCGGTCGCCGCCGCCAACGCGGTGCTCGACGTGATGCTGGAGCCGGATTTCCTGCCGCATGTTCAGAAGATGTCGCTGCTCCTGAAGCAGAAGCTGGCGTCGGTGGTCGATCGTCATCCCGGCGTGCTGGCCGACGTGCGCGGCGAGGGCCTGCTGCTCGGCGTCAAGGCGGTGGTGCCCGCCGGCGAACTGATCGACGCGCTGCGCCAGGAGAAGCTGCTGACGGTCGCCGCCGGCGACAACGTGGTGCGCTTCCTGCCGCCGCTGATTGTCACCGAGGCCGAACTCGACGACGCGGTGGCGCGGCTGGAGCGCGCCTGCGCGAGTTTGTCGGCGGCCGCCAAGGAAGCAGGCAAGCGCGAGGCGGCGCAATGAGCGGGTTGCGGCACTTCCTCGATCTCACCGAGATTCCGGCGCCGGAGTTGCGCCGCATCCTCGACGCCGGCAAGGCCATCAAGGCCCGGCTCAAGAGCGGCAAGGCGGACAAGCCGCTGGCCGGCAAGACCCTGGCGATGATCTTCGACAAGCCCTCGACCCGGACGCGGGTGTCGTTCGATGTCGGCATGCGCCAGCTCGGCGGCGAAACCATCATGCTGACCGGCGCGGAGATGCAGCTCGGGCGCGGCGAGACCATCGCCGACACCGCGCGGGTGCTGTCGCGCTATGTCGACGCCATCATGATCCGCATTCTCAATCACGAGGCGCTGCTGGAACTGGCGGCGCACGCCACCGTGCCGGTGATCAACGGCCTGACGCGGCGCTCGCATCCCTGTCAGGTGATGGCCGACCTGATGACGTTCGAGGAGCATCGCGGGCCGATCAAGGGCCGCACCGTGGCCTGGACCGGCGACGACAACAACGTGCTGGCGTCGTGGGCGCACGCCGCCGAGCGCTTCAGCTTCAAGCTGAACGTGGCGACCCCGCCGCAGCTCGCGCCCAACAAGCTCCTGAAGGACTGGATCAAGTCCTCCGGCGCGGCGATCACGGTCGGCACCGATCCGGAGGCGGCGGTGCGCGGCGCCGATTGCGTCGTCACCGACACCTGGGTGTCGATGGGTGACAAGGACGGCGAGCATCGCCACAACCTGCTCAAGCCGTATCAGGTCAATTCGCGCCTGATGGGGCTCGCCAAACCCGACGCGCTGTTCATGCACTGCCTGCCGGCGCATCGCGGCGACGAGGTCACCGACGAGGTGATCGACGGTCCGCAATCGGTGGTGTTCGACGAAGCCGAGAATCGCCTGCACGCGCAAAAGGGCGTGCTGGCCTGGTGTCTTCACGCGGTCGAGTAGGGCGCAAGCCGGTATAACAACCCACGTCAGGGTTATGGGTCCTCGCCTGCGCGAGGACGACGCCGAGGTTGTCGGCTCCCGCCGTGCACCATTTCGAGTCAGGCATTCAGGAGCGTTGCAGAGCTGACGCGCAGCCCATCCCCTTCTTCCAGGGTTTGCAATGCCGCGCGCCGCGCCTAGATAGAGCGCCATGACACAACCTTCTCCCGATCCGAACATCACGCCTGAAACCATGACCCGCGCGCCGTCCGCCGTTCCGCTCGACGACGCGGTGCTGCCGTTCAGCGTTGACGCGCTCGATTTGCGCGGTCGCCTCACCAAGCTCGGCCCGGCCCTGGACGAACTTTTGGAGAAGCACGCTTATCCGGCGCCGGTCGGCAAGCTGGTCGGCGAGGCCGTGGTGCTGGCGGTGCTGCTCGGCTCATCCCTGAAGTTCGACGGCCGCTTCATCCTGCAAACCCAGACCGATGGTCCGGTGTCGCTGATGATCGTCGATTTCCAGCTTCCGGACCGGCTGCGCGCCTATGCCCGCTTCGACGCGGCGCGGCTGGTCGAGGGGCAGGACTCGGCGGCGCTGCTCGGGCGCGGGCATCTGGCCATGACCATCGACCAGGGCGCCGCCATGAGCCGCTATCAGGGGCTGGTGGCGCTCGACGGCGGCGATCTGGAAGACGCCGCCCACGAATATTTCCTGCGCTCGGAGCAGATCCCGACCCGGGTGCGGATCGCGGTCGGCGAGGAATGGCGCGGCGGCGCGGGCGATGGTGCGAAACATCACTGGCGCGCCGGCGGGTTGATGGTGCAGTTCCTGCCGCAGGCGCCGGAGCGGGCGCGGCAGGCCGATCTCGACCCCGGCGACGCGCCGCAGGGCAGCGACCCGCACCAGGTCGCCGAGGACGACGCCTGGGTCGAGGGCCAGTCGCTGATCGGCACCGTCGAGGATATCGAACTGATCGATCCCGATCTGTCGGGCGAGCGGCTGCTCTATCGCTTGTTCCACGAGCGCGGCGTGCGGGTGTTTCCCACCCTGCCGGTGCGGGCGAAATGTTCATGCTCGCGCGAGGCGGTCTCCGGCATGCTGTCGCGCTTCGCCCCCCAGGACCGCGCCGATATGGTGCAGGACGGCAAGGTGGTGGTGACCTGCGAGTTTTGCAGCTCGGTCTACGAATTCACCCCTCAGGAGGCGGGGGTGGAGTAGTTCTCGGCGATGGCCGCAAGAAATATCATCATGGTCGGAGTTGATCCGGCCATCCATCCATCTTCGCGAAAGAGTCTCAAAGGCGATGGGTCACCGGGTCAAGCCCGGTGACGACGGCGGCTGCCTCGGCAGGCGTGGATTAGCTTGACATCGTCATTGCGAGCGAAGCGAAGCAATCCAGAAGGCCACAAGGCAAGGACTGGATTGCTTTGTCGGCTTCGCCTCCTCGCAATGACGGAGAGAAAAGGCGGCTGACTTTCAATTCAGCGTCCGCCGGGCCTGCGGGCTGTCGAGCGAGAAGGTCGGGATGTCGATCTCGAAGCGTTCGCCGCGCGAGGTCACCATCTGATAGCGCCCGGTCATGAAGCCGGAGGAGGTCGTCAGCGGCACGCTGCTGGTGTAGCGGAAGCGTTCGCCGGGGGCGAGCGTCGGCTGTTCCCCGACCACGCCCTCGCCGCGCACCTCCTGGGTGTGGCCGCTGGCGTCGGTGATGATCCAGTGCCGGGTGCGCAACTGCACGGTTTCCGGGCCCGCATTGGTGATGACCACGGTGTAGGACCAGAAGAAACGCGGCTCCGTCTCGGACGACTGCTCCGGCATGAAGTTCGGCTCGACGGTGACTTCGATCTGGCGGGTGACGGCGCGGTACATGCCAAACGTCTCTCCAAGCTCGCGTCACCATACCCAAATCCGCGCATGGAACCAATTGGCCCGGCCGGGGCGACCGCGATTTCAACATAGTTGTCGGTGAGAAGCGCGCCGGTCCCGCGGCAGGCGCGGTCCGCCCGGGGGCGGCGGTCACCGGGCCGCGACGTCGCGCCGGCTTGTTGCGGGAGCCCCGGGTGCCGATCCAGCCTTCAGATTCGCGGAGCAGATGACGTCCGTCACCGACCCCTCATCCCCCAGCGCGCGGGCTCCGTTCGCCGCCGCGGACGGCCGCGCGACGGATGACGCCCCGCTCAAGCTTGCGCCGCCGCCGGCGCCGCGCAAGCCTCCCGCTGCGGCGGGCGGCGAGCGCGAATTGCGCCTCGATCTGTTTCGCGGGCTGGCGCTGTGGCTGATCTTCGTCGATCACCTGCCGCCCAACCTGTTCACCTGGCTGACCATCCGCAACTACGGTTTCAGCGACGCCACCGAGATTTTCATTTTCATCTCCGGCTACACCGCGGCGTTCGTCTACAGCCGCGCCATGACCGAGCGCGGCTTCGTGGTGGCGGGCGCGCGCATCCTCAAGCGGGTGTGGCAGATCTACGTCGCCCACGTGTTCCTGTTCACGATCTTCCTGGCCGAGATTTCCTACGTCGCCACCAGTTTCGAGAACCCGCTCTACACCGAGGAAATGGGCATTCTCGACTTCCTCAAGCAGCCCGACGTCACCATCGTGCAGGCGCTGCTGCTGAAGTTCCGTCCGGTCAACATGGACGTGCTGCCGCTCTACATCGTGCTGATGCTGTTCCTGCCGCCGATCCTGTGGCTGATGCAGCGCAAGCCCGACCTGACGCTGGGCCTGTCGGTGGCGCTCTACGCGCTTGCCTGGGAGTTCAACCTCAATCTGCCGGCCTATCCCAACGGCGTCTGGTTCTTCAATCCGTTCGCCTGGCAGCTTTTGTTCGTGTTCGGCGCCTGGTGCGCGCTGGGCGGCGCGCGGCGCATGGCTCCCCTGCTGTCCTCGCGCATTCTGATGGGACTCTGCGTGGCTTATCTGCTGGCGGCGTTCTTCATCACCCTGACCTGGCATCTGCCGCAGCTCGGTCACTTCGTGCCGCGCGTCATCGAGCAGTGGATGTATCCGATCAACAAGACCGATCTCGATGTCCTGCGTTTCATGCACTTCCTGGCGCTGGCGGCGCTGACCGTCTACCTGGTGCCCAGCGACTGGCCGGGGCTGCGTTCGCCGTGGCTGCGGCCGGCGATTCTGTGCGGCCAGCATTCGCTGGAAATCTTCTGCCTCGGGGTGTTCCTGGCCTTCGCCGGCCATTTCGTGCTGGCGGAAGTCGCCGGCGGCGCGGTGATTCACTTCGTTATCAGTCTGTCGGGAATTGTCATCATGTCGGCCGCCGCGGCGGTATTTTCATGGTATAAGCACGTCGCAGCCAAGGGCGGAAAAGACGCGAAAAGCGCCGAGAGCAATGCCGACTTGGCGGGAGGAGGATCATGAAGGCCATCGCCGGCCTGATCGCACTTGTCTTGCTGGGGATCGCTTGGCCGGGGGGAATCGCCCCGGCGCGGGCCGAGAGCGCGCCGCCGCCGGCCGGCTGCGAGGTTCCCGCCTATCTGCTGAACAGCGAAAGCGAACTGAAAAGAGTGGCCGAGGCGGTGAAGACCGAAGGCCGGCTCGACATCATGGTGATCGGCAGCCGCTCCGCCACCGTGGTCACGCCCAATGGCAGCGGCTTTCCCGGCCGCATGGAAGCCGCCCTGCGCGACAAGCTGCCGACCGTCGCGGTCAAGGTCGACTTGCGGTTGCAGATCAAGAAGACGGCGGCCGAGGTGTCCGCCGAACTCGGGCAGATCCTCGGCGACGGCAAGCCGCCGACCCTGGTGATCTGGCAGACCGGGACCGTCGATGCGATGCGGGCGGTCGATCCGGACGATTTCAGGACGGCTGTTGACGAAGGCGTGGCCGCCTTGCAGAAACGTGGCTCGGACGTGGTGCTGATGAACCTGCAATACGGCCCGCGCATGGAAACCATGATCACCACCGCGCCCTATCTCGACGTGATGCGCGTCGTCGCCCAGCAGCACGATGCGCCGCTGTTCGACCGTTTCGCCATCATGCATCACTGGAACGACACCGGGCAGTTCGATCTGTTCAACAACTCGCGCGGCATCGATCTCGCCAAGCGGGTTCATGATTGCCTCGGCCGCGCGCTGGCGAACTTCGTGATCGGTGCCGCGCGCGTCAACCCCGCAGAGTTAAGGACCCAGCGTCAATGATTGTCCGCCGCCGTTCTGTCTGGGCCGTTGCCCTGACGGCCCTGTCCGCCGTCGCCTTGCTTTCCCCCGTCGGTCCGGTGGCTTCGGCGCGCGCCCAGGACACACCGCGTGTGATCGCCGCGACCGCTCCGGCCGGGCCGGCGACGCCGGGCGCGGCGGCGAAAGCCGTCGCCAACGTCAAAAGCGCGGCGCAGCGAGCCACCGATATCTTCCGCCGGGTGCCGTGCCTGTCGCCCAAAGGCGTCGCCAAGACGATGCGGTCGCTGCCGCATGTCGCGCGCAAGCTCGCCGACCACCGGCCGGTGACCATCATCGCCTTCGGATCGTCCTCGACCCAGGGCTACGGCTCGACCGCGCCGGAATTCACCTATCCCAACCGGCTGGCCGCGCAGCTCAAGCGCAAATATCCGACCGCCGACATCACCGTGCTCAACCGCGGCAAGGGCGGCGAGGACGCGCCGGAGATGCTGGCGCGGCTCAAGCAGGCGGTCATCGACGAGAAGCCCGATCTGGTGATCTGGCAGGTCGGCACCAACGCGATCCTGCGCGACCTCGATGCGACCGCGACCGCCGCGCAGGTAGATGAAGGGATTTCCCGCATCCGGGCCGCCGGCGCCGACGTGGTGCTGGTCGATCCGCAATATGTCCCGGCGGTGAATCAGAAAGGCGAGAGCGCCAGCCGCATGGTGCGGCTGCTGAACAAGGTGGCGGGCCAGCACCATGTCGGCATTTTCCCGCGCTTCGCGGTGATGCGCGAGTGGCACGAGAAGCAGTCGCTGGCGTTCAACCGCTTCTCGATCGCCGACGGCCTGCACATGAACGACTGGGGTTACGCCTGTTTCGCGCAACTGCTGGGCGACGACATCATCCGCTCGGTCGGGGCGGTTCAATCCGGCGTCAGCGCGCCGTCCGAGGTGTTGACCTACCAGCCGATGTAAGGCGCGGGCGGCTGCATCGGCGCACTCCCATGTGAGTGTCGTCCCAACGAAGGCGGGACCCATAACCGCTGGCCTTGAGGTGATCGCAAGCACAGGCAACAGGCGCTTTCCGCATCGCTGCTGCTGCGGAGCCTGGGTCCTCGCCTGCGCGGGGACGACACCATGGTTGTTGCCCTCATGCCTCCGCGAGCGCGGCGTCGATGTCCGCGATCAGGTCGTCGGCGTGTTCCAGTCCGGCCGAGAAGCGCACGAAACCCTCGCCGATGCCGAGCTCGGCGCGGGCTTCGATCGGCAGCCGCTGATGCGTGGTGGTGGCGGGATGGGTGACGAGGCTGCGCGCGTCGCCGAGGTTGTTGCTGATGCGCGCGAGTTTCAAGGCGTTGAGGAAACGGAACGCGGCCGCCTTGCCGCCCTTGACCTCGAAGCCGATCAGGGTGGAGCCGGCGCGCATCTGCTTCTTCACCAGCGCCGCCTGCGGATGATCGGGGCGGCCCGGATAGATCAGCCGCGCGATCTTCGGATGCGCCGCCAGGGCGTCGGCGATGGCGGCGGCGTTGGCGGTCTGCTGCCGGACGCGGATCGCCAGCGTCTCCAGTCCCTTGGTCAGCGTCCAGGCGTTGAACGGCGAGATCGACGGGCCGGTCTGGCGCAGGAACGTGTGAATGTGCTCCTGTATGAAGGCGTCCGACGCCAGGATGATGCCGCCGAGGCAGCGGCCCTGTCCGTCGATGTGCTTGGTCGCGGAATAGACCACGACGTCGGCGCCGAGCGTCAGCGGGCTCTGCCAGATCGGCGTCGCGAACACGTTGTCGACGATCAGCCGGGCGCCGGCGTCGTGGGCGATTGTCGCGATGGCCTCGATGTCGAGCACGTCGAGCGTCGGATTGGTCGGGCTTTCGAGAAAGCACGAGCGGGTGTTCGGCCGCATCGCGGCGCGCCATTGATCGAGGTCGAGGCCGTCCACCAGCGTCGAGGCGATGCCGTAGCGCGGCAGCAGGTCCTCCACCACGTAGCGGCAGGAGCCGAACATCGCCTTGGCCGCGACGACGTGATCGCCGGCGCGTAACGGCGCGAGGATCGCGGTGGTGACCGCGGCCATGCCGGTGGCGGTGGCGCGCGCCGCCTCCGCGCCTTCCAGTTCGCACATCCGGCGCTCGAACATCGTGACGTTGGGATTGGAGAAGCGCGAATAGATGAAGCCGGGATCCTCGCCGTTGAAACGCGCCTCGCACTGCTCGGCGGTGTCGTAGACGAAGCCCTGCGTGAGATACAGCGCTTCCGCCGTCTCGTTGAATTGCGAGCGCAAGACGCCTGCATGGATCAGGCGGGTTTCGGGACGATAGGACGGAGCGGCGGGTTTGCCGACGGACATATGACCTCCAATGGCCGCCCGGATATCGGCCATAAAAAATCCGGCCTTGAAACAAAAGGCCGGGATCATGCGTCCCCGGCCTGTTTAGCGAGTTGTTTAACGTGGCTGCAAGCCGGCCGGCTCAAATCACCACGGGATAAGTGCCGCTGATAATCCGCCCCGCCCTTTCCGTCAAGCCGCGCATCGGATAACCGGTAAAAACCTGTATTCCGCGCACGCAAGCCGGCGGATGCGCCGCCTCAAGGAGGCTTCGAGTGCCGTTCACCCTTGATCCCGACGCCGATGGCATCCTGTCCGACCGCATGATCGCGGCGATGGCCGACGCCGGGCTGATCCTGCCGGAATATCCCTTCGTCGAGAGCCAGATCCAGCCTGCCAGCCTCGATCTGCGGCTCGGCAATATCGCCTATCGGGTGCGGGCCAGTTTCCTGCCGGGGCCGGGCGCGCGGGTCGCCGACCGCATCGACGAACTGAAGCTGCACGAGATCGACCTCAGCGACGGCGCGGTGCTGGAAACCAACTGCGTCTACATCGTGCCGCTGTTGGAGAGCCTGGCGCTGCCGCCGGAGATCGTCGCCGCCGCCAATCCGAAAAGTTCCACCGGGCGGCTCGACGTGTTCACCCGCGTGATCGCCGACGGCACAAGGCGTTTCGACATGATCGGCGCCGGCTATCACGGGCCGCTTTACGCCGAGATCAGCCCGAAGACGTTTCCGGTGCTGTTGCGCGAGGGCTCGCGGCTGTCGCAGGTGCGCTTCCGCATCGGCGACGCGGTGCTGACCACCGACGAGTTGGAGGCGCTGCACGAGGAGGAGCGGCTGGTCGATTGCGACGACGCCGATCTCACCGGCGGACTGGCGCTGAGCGTCGATCTGTCGGGCGAGAATTCCGGCGGCTTTGTCGGCTACCGCGCCAAGCGCCACACCGGCGTGGTCGACATCGACCGCCGCGGCGGCTATCCGGTGAACGAGTTCTGGGAGCCGATCGCGGCGCGGCCCGACCGCAGCCTCATCCTCGATCCCGGCGAGTTCTATATTCTCGCATCAAAGGAAGCGGTGCAGGTGCCGCCGGATTACGCCGCCGAGATGGTGCCGTTCGATCCGCTGGTCGGCGAGTTCCGCGTCCACTACGCCGGCTTCTTCGATCCCGGTTTCGGCTATGCCGGCGCCGGCGGCAAGGGCGCACGCGCCGTGCTGGAGGTGCGCTCGCGCGAGGTGCCGTTCATCCTCGAACACGGCCAGATCGTCGGCCGCCTGATCTACGAGCGCATGCTGGCGCGCCCTGACGCGCTCTACGGCCAGCACATCGGCTCGAACTATCAGGCGCAGGGGCTGAAGCTGTCGAAGCATTTTCGGGTTTAGGGCTGTTTGGTTGAGGCAGGGCGTCATCGTCCGCGAAGGCGGACGATCCAGTACGCCCGGCGAACGCAGGAAAAACCCGATCCTATGCGAAATACTGGATGCTCCGCCTTCGCGGGGCATGACGGCTCCCGTGTTGTGATTTGTCCGAACGGCCGCATTCGTTTGACTTCATCCCGCCGGATTGCTTCGCTGCGCCCGCAATGGCAGGAGACGATGACGCATGGCGAACATTCAACTCGACGGCAATGATGCGAAATGGCGAGGCTGGCGCGGCGTCGCCGATCTGCACCACGCCTATTTCACCGGCTTGATCCTGACCATCGTCAGCCGGCGCGGCACGGCGGACGCGGCCGAGTTCGTGTTCCGGGTGTTCCGCCGCCAGCAGCAGGAGCGTTTCCTGCCGGGGCTGACGAAGCTCGGCCTCGACAAGCTGCCGCCGGCGGTGGCGGCGGCGCAGTATCATTATCTGTCGAACTGGATCGGCGGCGTGCATGTCGAATACATGTACGAGACCGACCGCAAGGCATGGGTACGCTATCCGCCGCCGCGCTGGGCCTGGCGCGGCACGGCGATCTGCGGCGTGCCCGGCGAGGTGTCGCGCGCCATGCTGCGCGGCTGGCACGCCAACAACGGCGTGGCGCTCGGCAATCTCCATCTCGGCTTCGTCTGCACCAAGCAATCGGTCGAGGGACAGGACGGACTGGAAGGCTATTACTGCGAATACGACCAGCCGCTGACCATCGATCAGCGCCTTGTCTTCGCGCCGCATCTCGAAGCGCCGGCGTTCGACATCGCCAGCGCGCCGGCCTTGCCGGTCGAAAGCTGGCCGCAGCCGCGCCTCGAAAAGGCGCATCGCAACTACGCGATGGAATATGTCCGCACCGCCGCGCCGGTGGCGACGCAGGTGTTCGGCCCGGTTGACGCCGCCTATCTGCTGCATCTCACCGGCAAGCTGATCGGGATGCAGTATTTCGATGAGATCGCGCCGGGGCTCGGCGCCATGCGCGGCGGGCCGAGGGAATTCGCCGAATTCCTGCGCGCGCTGTTCGCGGCGCAGGACGACGACGTCGAACTGGTGCCGTCCGGCGGCGGCTTTGAACTCCATCAGCGGAGCTGGAAGCTGATGGCCGACCTGCCTGACTATCATCCGGCCTGCCTGCGGCTGCTGGAAGGGCTGGTCGAGGGGCTGGCCGCGAGTTGCGGCAGGTTTATTCAGGTCAGGCTTGCGGCCGCGCCTCGCGGGCGGCCGCCGCTGGTGTGGTCGATCGGTTAGCGTTCGCGGCCGCCGCGCAATAGGCCCATGCGCTGCACGCGGATGGAGAAACGCCGGATCGATGCTACTGATCGGGTCCGGCCCCGCCCGTCTCGCTTCGCTCACCGGCCGTCACGGAGCCAATGTCCGATATCGGAATAGCCGAAATCCCGGTCACGGCCGCCGACGAGCGCGTGCTGTCGCGGGTCGTCCTCGCCGCCGCCAATCCGCTGCTGGACCGGCCGATCCTCGGCACCTTGTTGCGGCTGTCGACGCCGAACGTGGTGGCGCTCGGCGCCGGCACCTTCGTCGCCATCGCCGAGACCTCCTATATCGGACGCCTCGGAACCGAGGCGCTGGCGGCGATGGCGCTGGTGTTTCCGTTCGTGATGCTGACGATGACGACATCCGGCGGCGCGATGGGGGGCGGGGTGTCGTCGGCCATCGCCCGCGCGCTGGGGGCGGGTGACATGGGGCGCGCCAACCTGCTCGCCGCGCATGCCCTGATTATCGCCTGTTGCTTCGGGGCCGCGTTCACGGCCGGCTTTCTGCTGGGGGGACGCGGTCTGCTGTGGCTGCTCGGCGGCCGTGGCGACGTGCTGGCCCAGGCACTTGGTTACACCCACGTTTTTTTCGGCGCGGCGCTGGTGCCGTGGCTGATGAATACGTTCGCCTCGATCCTGCGCGGCACCGGCAACATGAAGCTGCCCTCGATGGTGACCCTGGCGGCGGCGGCGTGCCAGATGCTGTTCGGCGCGATCCTCGGACTCGGCCTCGGCCCGGTGCCGCGGTTCGGCATGCCTGGAATCGCGGCGGGCACCGTGCTGGCCTTTTCGATCGGCACCGCGATCATGGCCTGGTACGTGCTCTCCGGCCGCGCGCGGGTCAATCCGTTGGCGCAGGCCATCCGGATCGAGCGCGCGATGTTCTTCGACATCCTCAAGGTCGGCGTAATCGCCTGCTTCTCGCCGATCCAGTCGGTGCTGACGATCGCCATCTTCACCGCGATGCTGGCGCGTTTCGGCGACGCGGCGCTGGCGGGTTACGGCATCGGCGCGCGGCTGGAATTCATGCTGTCGACGCTGGCCTTCGCCATCGGCGTCGCGTCGGTGCCGATGGTCGGCATGGCGATGGGCGCGGGCCAGGTGGCGCGGGCGCGCCGGACCGCATGGATCGCCGGCATCCTGTCGTTCTTGTCGGTGGGCGTTCTCGGCACGGTGATCGCCGTCTTCCCCGATCTCTGGGTCAACCTGTTCACCGACGACGCCGGCGTGCGCGACGCCAGCCGGCAATATCTGTTCGTCGCGGCGCCGATGTATGGGTTCCTCGGTCTCAACACGTCGTTGTATTTCTCCTCCCAGGGCGCGGCCAAGGTGCTCGGCCCGGTGCTGGCGCAAACGGCGCGGCTCGCCTTCATCGGCCTCGGCGGCTGGTGGCTGATCGCGCGGGACGCCCCGAGCCATGCCTTTTTCGTGCTGGCGGCGCTGTCGATGATCGTGCTCGGGCTGTTGTGCGCGGCGGCCGTGATCTGGAGCAAATGGGAGCCGTCCCGTGGCCGGTCCGCGGCGTAGACCCGCCCGCCGCGCCGAATTCTGTCGCCCGCCCGATGACGGGGCTTGGCCTGCCCGGCCGTCTCGGCTAAATCAGAGGCGAGACCTGATCGCGGGCGTAGTTCAATGGTAGAACGGCAGCTTCCCAAGCTGCATACGAGGGTTCGATTCCCTTCGCCCGCTCCAGCCCTTCGCCGAATTTGACGCGGGGCGGTTTGGGCATTGTCGAGCCTGCTCTCAGGCCGCGCGTGTCAGTTTATCGAGCGTGATCGGAAGATCGCGCACGCGCACGCCGGTGGCGTGATAGACGGCGTTGGCGATCGCGGCGGCGACGCCGACGATGCCGATCTCCCCGAGCCCCTTGATTCCCATCGGATTGACGAATTCGTCCTGCTCGTCGACGAAGATCACATCGATGTCGTGAACGTCGGCGTTCACCGGGACATGATACTCGGCGATATTGGCGTTCATCATCCGCCCCAGGCGCGGGTCGATCAGGGTTTCCTCGTGCAGCGCCATGCCGAGCCCCCAAATCATGCCGCCCATGATCTGGCTGCGCGCGGTCTTGAGGTTGAGAATGCGCCCGGCCGCCACGGCGCTGACGATGCGGGTGGCACGGATGACGCCGATGTCCTCGTCGACCCTCACTTCCGCGAAGATTGCCGAATGGGTGTTGTGCGCATGGGCCTCGTCCTTGGCGAAGGTGGTCTGTTCCTCGCGCTCGATCCGGTCGATCGATGCCGTCCGCATCACGTCGGTGATGGCAACGGCGTCCCGGCTGTTGGCGCGCGATGCGATCGCGCCGTCGACCAGCGTCACCTCGTCATGGCTCAAGCCTTTGAACGGTGAGCGGGGGAGGCGTTGCGCCAGCTTCAGAAGATCGTCGCGAATGGCTCTGCCCGTCGTGACGATCCCGTTGGAGACCGACGCCGCCATCCACGATCCGCCTTCCACCGGCGATTGCGGAAGCGTGGAATCGCCGAGCTTGATCGAGATCGCTTCAAGCGGGAGGCCGAGCGTGTCGGCGGCCACTTGCGTCATGATGGTGTAGGTGCCGGTGCCGATGTCGGCGGTGGCGCATGACACCTCGGCATGGCCGTTCGATGTGAGGGCGATGCGGACGGTGATCGGCATTTGCATGGCGTCCCACACCCCGGTCGCCATGCCCCAGCCGATCAATTCATGACCCTCGCGCATCGAGCGCGGCGCAGCGGTGCGTCGCCTCCAGCCGAAAGCCTCCGCGCCCCGGCGATAGCATTCGCGGAGATTTTTGCTGCTGTAGGGCAGCCCGCTCTCTTGATCGCGGTCGGAATAGCATGTCAGCCGCAGTTCGATCGGATCCATCCCCAGCGCGACCGCCAGTTCATCCATCGCCGCTTCCAGCGCATAGACGCCGGTCGCGGCGCTCGGCGCCCGCATGTCGCAACCGGTGGGAAGATCGAGGCGAGCAAGCCTGTGCTCATAGCTGGCCGCCTGGCTCTTATAGAGCAGGCTCGACCACGTCGTTTCGTTGCGATGAAAGTCCTCATACCGGGAGGTCGATGTCACCGCATCGTGGACGATCGCATTCAGGGTGCCGTCCGCATTCGCGCCAAGCTGAAGGCGCTGGCGCATCGCCGGCCGATAGCCAACCGCATACATCTGTTGGCGCGTCAGCACGACGCGCACCGAGCGATGGATCGCCCGGGCCGCCAGCACGGCGAGGACCGCCTGATAGGCGGGGCGCAACGCCGAGCCGAACGCACCGCCGACATACGGCGACACCACGCGGATATCGTCGGGATCGCATTCGAACACGCGGCACAGATAGCCGTGGACGTTCTGCACGCCCTGGGTCTTGTCATAAACGGTCAGCCTTCCGTCGTTCCAGACGGCGGTGGTGCCGAACAATTCCATCGGATTGTGGTGTTCGATCGGAACGAAATAGTCGGCCTGATGCCCGACGTCCGAACGCGCGAAGGCCCGCGCCGGGTCGCCGCGCGGCTTCGCCGGCGCGCCGAGCGCCACCGCCTCGCCGCGGGCGCGGCCGAAATCGGTGACATGCGGCTCCTCGTCATAGGTGATGCCGACAAGCGAGGCCGCGTAGGCGGCGGTTTCGAGATCCTCGGCCACCACCAGCGCGACCGGCTGGCCGCTGAAGTGAATGCGGTCGTCATATAATGGCCGAAACGGCGAGCCTTGCTCCGGCGCAACGTCGTCCTTGTAGGCCTTGTCGTTATCGGCCATGGTCGGGCGATTTTGGTGCGTGAGCACGGCGATGACACCTTCGACATCCATCGCGCGCGCCGTGTCGATCCGCTTGATGCGACCTTTGGCGATGGGCGACGTCGCGACGCTGCCGTGAACCAGGTCCGCCGCGCCGAATTCCGCCGCATAGCGCGCGACGCCGGTGACCTTGTCGCGTCCGTCGATGCGGGATGTTGCTGTTCCGATATGGTTGGTCATCGATACACCGCTGGTCTGATCGGCTCAAATATCTCGGCGAGAGCGAAGGTTTGCGATGTCCCGCTCCCGTGGACGCTGAACGCCACAGCGCCCTTCGGCAGGTTGCGGCGATCGAACTCTGCCGGGCCGCGTGTCTTCCATCGCGGGCGTGGTGGGGTTCGGTTCACGCGATTCTCTTGTCCGACTGCGATTGCGGCGTGCCTTGCGCGGCTTGGTTCAACGCGCGCATGATGGTGCGCCGGGCGAGATCGATCTTGAAATCGTTATGGCCGTATCCCTTCGCGTCACGCAGGACGATTCGCGCGGCCTTGGCGAACGTGTCCTGGGCGACGGGCTGCCCAGTCAGAACGGCTTCGGCCTCCGGATCGCGCCAAGGCTTGTGGGCGACGCCGCCGAGCGCCAGTCGCGCCTGGCGAATGACGCCGTTGTCGATCTCAAGCGCGGCCGCGACGGAGACCAGCGCAAAGGCATATGACAACCGGTCGCGAATTTTCAGATAGGTATAGTTGGTGCGAAAGCTGGGCGCGGGAAGCCCGACCGCGGTGACGATTTCATCGCCGCCGAGGTTGGTGTCGCGCTCCGGCGTATCGCCAGGGAGGCGATGAAAATCCGCCATCGGGATCGTGCGCGCCCCATGGGGGCCCGTGACGTGCACGGTGGCGTCGAGTGCGATCAGGGCGACGCACATATCGGAGGGATGCGTGGCGATGCAGGTCTCACTGGCGCCGAGAATGGCGTTGATGCGATTGAGGCCGCCGATGGCCGAGCATCCCGCGCCCGGCTTGCGTTTATTGCAGGGCGTGGCGACGTCATAGAAATACAGGCAGCGCGTTCGTTGCAGCAAATTGCCGCCGGTCGTGGCCATGTTGCGCAATTGCGTGGAAGCACCCGCGAGAATGGCGCTCGACAGCAGGGGATAGCGATCTTTCACCTGCGGATGCCATGCGAGGTCCGAGTTCGGCACCAGGGCTCCGATGCGAAGCCCTCCGTCGGGTGTTTTCTCGACCTCCCGTAACGGCAGATGAGAAATATCCACCAGACGAGCGGGTTGCTCGACGCCGTATTTCATCAGATCGATGAGATTGGTGCCGCCGGCGATGAATTTCGCCGATCCGTCGGCGGCGGACTGCCGCACCGCGTCTGTGACGTCCCCTGCGCGACTATATTGGAAGTTGTTCATGTCGCGTTCAACGCCTCCTCGATGGCGGCAACGATGTTGGGATAGGCACCGCAGCGGCAGATGTTTCCGCTCATCGTCTCACGGATCTCGTCACGGGTTCGCGCCCGGCCCTCATTGATCAGCCCGACCGCCGAGCAGATCTGGCCCGGCGTGCAATAGCCGCATTGCAGCGCATCGTGATCGATAAAGGCTTGCTGCACCGGATGGAGCGTTCCGTCGCGCGCAATGCCTTCGATGGTCGTGATCTCCGCCCCGTCCTGCATCACCGCGAGCGCAAGGCAGGCATTGATCGGCCGCCGGTTAAGCAGAACCGTGCAGGCGCCGCATTGGCCGTGATCGCAGCCCTTCTTCGTCCCCGTCAGATGCAGTCGCTCACGCAAGGCGTCGAGCAACGTCGTCCACGGCGGGATTTCGAGTTGCGTCCTGGTGCCGTTGATCAGCAAAGCAACGGCGACCTTCTGCATCGGCGGCGCGGCGTGACCCGGCGCCACGGCGGTCGCGGTCGGGCCGTGTGAATCTGCCATGTGCATTCTCCGCGCGTGTCCCGCCATTCAATTCGTTGCGGGCCAGGACGTTCCTTTCGCCGCGCGGTGAGGTGGGCGCGCAGGCCCAAGAACGATCCACAAGAACTTTCCAGGTGTGGCGCCACGGCGACATTCGGCTCTCAAGCCGCCCACGCCGCCGCCACCTCGGCCGCGTCGGCCAGTTCGATCTGGGCATGAAAGCGCCGCTCATAAAGTCGAAGCGAGGCGTCGTGGGCTTCGTCCGACGAACTACAAAGACCGTCCCTGACGATGATGATCCGGTATCCCAGATCGACCGCGCTCAGCGCCGTCGAAAGAACGCAGACGTCGGTTTCCGAGCCGGTGAGGATAAGCGTATCGACATTCCTGTTCCGAAGGAACGGATGAAGCGCACCGGTGGCGAAGCCTGAATAGACCGGCTTGTCGATAACGTGGGCCGGGGGCACGAAACGTTCAAGTTCGGGCATGAGCCTGAGAATTGACCGGTCCATCGCGCCGCGCGTGATGTTCGACCATCGTGCAAAATAGCCGCGCCACATGCCGGGAGCGTCATCCGGATTGTCGGGTGGAATGAAACGCGTGAAGATCGTGCGCTCCGGCGCTTTTGCCACCAGATATTCAATGGTCGGCAATACCCGCGGCATCCAGGGTGTCGGCCACGGGCCCTGTTCGCTAAATAGTCGCTGCATATCGATGCAGAGATGGACGCTGTGGGGGCCCGGCGATGCCTTAAGTGCGCCCATGGCCTCCTCCATGCCGGACAGCGCGTTGCCGCGTGCAACAAGTCGGGATTCAAGCGCTTCGAGAGCAATCGGTTCCCCTTTCTCCATTTCTCCGCCGCAGCTGTGGCGGCGCAAGGAGTTCGCGCGGCCGTGTTCGGCCGCATTGGAACGGAGGGGTGGAATGATGGTTACAACATTCGGGAGGCGATCTTGCGCAAGAGGGCGCGCCATGACTCCGCAGACGCTGAATTCCACCGCAGAGGTCGCCGGCCATCCAATCCACCCGATGCTGGTCCCCATTCCGATCGTCTGCTTCATCGGCGCTCTCATCACCGACATCGCCTATTTCATGACCGCTGAGATGATGTGGGCGAATTTTTCCGCCTGGCTTCTGGTGGTGGGACTTATCTTCGGCGTGCTGGCGGCCGTCGCCGGCCTGATCGATTTTCTCGGCAATCGCCTGATCCGGTCGCGGGCGCCGGCATGGCCCCATCTGGTCGGCAATGTCGCCGTGCTGATTCTCGCTTTCTTTAACGCGCTGATCCACACGCGCGATGCGTGGACCTCGGTGGTCCCGACCGGGCTGGTCCTTTCCATCGTCACGGTGCTGATCCTTCCCGTCACCGGCTGGCTCGGGTGGGCGCTGGTCTATCGCCATCACGTCGGAGTGAGCCCGTGACCCGGATCATCCTCTTCCTGCGCTTGGCCGTGGTTGCCGGCTCCGTGCTGGGTCTCGCCGGATGCGACGATGGCAGCGGCGACCCGAACGCCGAAATCGGGCCCAATCCCAAGCTGCCGGAGGTGCAACAATATTTGCTGCCCCCGATGCATATCGCCAAGGTGGTGGGCTGGAAACAGGGCGATACGCCTTCGGTGGCGAAGGGCCTCAAGATTCAGGCGATGGCGACCGGGCTGCAGCATCCGCGCTCGCTCTACGTGCTGCCGAACGGCGATATTCTGGTGATTGAATCCAAGGCGCCGCAGTCCGCCGCGATCAAGCGCCCCAAGGAAATCATCATGGGATATATCGAATCGTGGGCGACATCGGGAGGCGACACTGGGCCGAGCAGCCGCATCACACTGCTGCGCGACAGCAACGGCGACGGCGTTCCCGATATGCGATCGGTTTTTCTCGACCATCTCAATTCGCCGTTCGGCGTGGCGCTGGTGGGCCATGACCTTTATGTCGCCAACACCGACGCCATCGTCAAATATCCCTACCAGACCGGCGAAACGACGATCACCGCGCCCGGTGAAGTGCTGACGCCGCTGCCGGGTGGTCCGATCGATCATCACTGGACCAAGAGCCTGGTGGCCAGTCCGGACGGATCGAAGCTGTATGTCGGCGTCGGCTCCAACAGCAACATCACCGAAAACGGCATGGAAGCGGAGAAGAATCGCGCCGCCGTTCTGGAAGTGGATCGCGCGAGCGGGCGCTTCCGCATTTTTGCCAGCGGGCTGCGCAATCCGAATGGCCTTTGTTTCGAGCCGCAAACCGGTGCGTTGTGGGCCGTCGTCAATGAGCGCGACGAGTTGGGGCCCGATCTGGTGCCGGACTACATGACGTCGGTCAAGGAAAATGCTTTCTACGGCTGGCCCTACAGCTATTACGGTCAGCATGTCGACCCGCGCGTGCAGCCGCAGCGGCCGGATCTGGTGGCGAAGGCGATTCCGCCGGACTATGCGCTGAGTTCTCACGTCGCGCCGCTGGGAATGACGTTCTACACGGCCGACAACCTGCCATCCGGCTACAAGGGCGGCGCATTTGTCGGCGAGCATGGCAGTTGGAACCGGCAGGTTCTCAACGGCTACAAGGTCGTCTTCATCCCGTTCAGCGATGGAAAGCCAAGCGGCAGGCCGCAGGATGTGGTGACGGGCTTTCTCGACGCCGACGATCAGGCGCGCGGCAGGCCTGTGGGACTGGCGGTCGACAAGTCCGGAGCGCTGCTGATCGCCGACGACGCCGGCAACACCGTCTGGCGCGTGAGCGGTGATGGTGCCGCGATGCACTCGGCATCGTCAACGTGGTCGGAGTGAAAGTCGCGCGGTCAGCCCTCGCGGGCGCGCGCCGTCAGCCTAACTCAACGCCTCGCCTTCGGGAGCGAGCAGGCGTGCCGTCACGATTGCGACCGGCAGCTCCGCCGTCAGTATCGCGACGGGCAGCTTGTCGGTCCGCGCCACGCCGGAGGATGTGTTGACGGCGTAAGCGGAGGTATCGAGCGTGGCGTCGAACGCGCCGCGCGGCCAGTGTCGTCCTTGCCCGGTGAGGCCGGCAAAGTGGCGGCCGACCGCAACGATCACGGCATTGTTTTCATGCTCTCGTGCATAGGCGACGACATGATCGCGATCCGGCCCGTCGACGACGAGCGGCCGATATGCGCCCTTGCCGAAAACGTCGGGAAGCCTGCCGCGCATATCGAGCAGCATCTTGGTCCATGCCAACTTGAGATGACCGCTTGTCCAGCTTTCGACCAGCCGGGGCCAGTCCTGCGGCGCGGCCGCATCGAGAATTGCGTCACGGACGACGAAATCGACCGGACGGCGATTGTCGGGATCGACCAACGACAAATCCCAGAACTCAGTGCCTTGATAGAAGTCGGGCACGCCCGGCATGGTCGCTTTCAGCGTGATCTGACTGAGCGAATTCAGTGCGCCGAGCAGCGACAGCCGGCGCGCGAACGTCGTCATCGAATCGAGAAACGCCTGATTGGTGCTGTGGAGAATACGGTCGAGAAATGTGGTCAGTCCGTCCTCGTAGGCTGCGTTCGGGTTCAGCCAGCTGGTTTTGAGCTTGCCTTCGCGCGCCGCCTTGATGGCGTAGGCCTTGAATCGTTCGAAGAAAGACGCATCCGGCTCCAGCGGCCAGGAACCGGCGAGACTTTGATAGAGCAGATACTCCAAGGCAGGCGAGGGGCTGCGGCCACTATCGCTGCTTTGAATATGCTGCTTGTTGAGATTTCTCCAGTGTCGAACGCAGGTGTTCCATTCGCCGGCAAGTTCGGGAAGCGCGGTCAGGCGCGCCCGCGCGTCCTCGCCGCGTTTTGTGTCGTGGGTCGCGGTGGCGGTGAGGCCGTGCGGTAATGTCGTCTGTCGCCTCGACAATGCGGCGTGAAACGATCCGATGGACAGCCCGTTACTGGCGGGATCGCCTCCCACCTCGTTGAAGGCGAGCAGGCGGGGATAGCGATAGAAGGCGGTATCCTCCAGCGACTTTGCCATCAGGGGCCCGGTGAACTGTTGCACCTTGAGCGCGAAACGCCGGATGCGCGATCTGCCGGGCGCTGCGCCCTTCATGTTGGCGAGATCGGTCGTCAGAACGTCGTGCAGAAAGTCGAAGATGCTTCGTTCCGCGCCCGGCCAACGCGCCTGCGCCTGTGCGATCGTTGCATCGATGAGAGCACGGTCGGTCGCGGACGGCCCGTTGGCGTCGATATAGGTGCGATACACCGGAAAGTGCAGGACATAGAGTTCGAGGGCGTGGCGCAGACTGCCGGCGGAGAAATCGCGCGTGGTGTAATGCCCGTTCGCGATGCGAACCAAAAGCCTCGTCAGCACGGTAAATTCACTGGTCAGCAGCGTTTGCAGAACGCGCCGCTTTGACGCCAGAAGGATGGACGGAAAGCGCGATGAAATGCCGGCGGCGCCGTGCAATGCGCCGTCGAGGCCGCCAAGGCCGCTCTTGTCGACAAGAATGCGAGTGATTGCGTTCAGCCACTCATATCCCGTGGTGCCGTGGACGCCGGCGAAGCGCGGCATATCCTCGCCCTCGCCAAGGATCTTCTCGACCACCAGATAGAAGGGTCGCCGCCCGTTCCCGCGGGCATTTCGGATGAGGCGTTGCAGGCGTTGACAGTATTGCGCGGGATCGCGAAGGCCGTCGATGTGATCGAGCCGCAGGCCCTGGATTTTGTCTTCGGAGATTAACCTTCTGATGAGCCCATGGGTTCTTTCGAAGGTCGCGGCATCCTCGACGCGAAGCCCGGCAAGATCGTTGATGTCGAAGAACCTGCGATAGTTGATATCGCTGGCGGCGAGCCGCCAGTAGGCAGGCTTGTAATGCTGGCGTTCGAGCAAATGATGGAGCGCCGATGTCTGCGATGGCTGGTTGGGCCCGGCGCGATAGGCTTCAAGGCCGCGATCGATGATTTCCCGGGCTTCGGCGAGCTCCGACAGTGCGCGCTTGAGGTGCGGTGCGTGAGACCGGGTCGGATGACGCAGTCCCTTGTATCGTGCCGCGATCTCCGTCAGTTGCCGTCCTGCGGTCGTCTCGACGGCATTGGCTTCGGTCACGATCACACTCAGGATTTCGCTGTAGCGCTCGGGTGCGATCGGCATTCGGTGTTCGAAATACCAGGCCGAGAATGTGCCCGTTGCACCATCGAAACGAAGCTGGATATCGCCCTGTTCCAACGCCTCGCCATAGGACGTGCCGAGGATCGGCAACAGCAGCCCGCCTCGCGCGCGGAAAGGCAGCAGGTTCCAATCAATATCGAAGGAGGCCGCGAAGGGCGACGATCGGCCCCATTCGAGAACATCGAGCCACCAGGGATTGTCGGCGTAATGCACGCCCATGTGATTGGGAACGAAATCGAGGATGAGGCCCAGATCTTCGCGCTTCAGGGCGGCGCTGAACCGCTCGAATCCCTGCTCGCCGCCGAGTTCGGGATTGATGACGTTGTGATCGACGATATCGTAGCCGTGCGTGCTGCCGTGCCGCGCCTTGAGAAACGGCGACGCATAGACATGGCTGATGCCAAGTTTGCCGAGGTAGGGAGCGATCGCCCCCGCTGCTTCGAAGCCGAATGCGGCGGTCAATTGCAGACGATAGGTCGCGCGCGGGATTGCCGGCGGCATTCAACTCCCTCCTATCATCCAGACGACCGACCACGGCGCCACCACGTCCCGGCTTCGATCGCCCCATATCACCTCGCCGGACGATGACGGGCCGAGGTGCGAAGCGATCGCGGCCTCGGACAGATTGGCGCGCAGCGTGAGCGATCGATTCTCACCGAGCTTCCAGTGCGCCGACAACAGCCCCGCTGCGGATAGGCCGGCATCGTCGAACCGGGCCGCCGCCAGATGCGGGACGATCCATTGCCGGCGAACGGCCAGAAGCCGCCGCACCAGCGACAACCGCTTCCGGGCGGACAACGAAGCCAGTTCGTGCCAATCGAGACGGGCGCTGCGGAATGTCGCTTCATCCAGTGGGTCGGGAATTTCGTCGCCATGGGCTGCGTAGGCCGCGTGAAATTCGCGGCGGCGTCCCTGGCGCACCGCTTCGGCAAGATCGCCGGCAAAATCGCAGAAGAACGGAAAGGGCGCGCGCGAGCCCCATTCCTCCCCCATGAACAGCATCGGCGGCATCGGCGCAAGCAGCGTGATCGCCAGCGCGGCTTCCAGCGCGGCTGGCTTGGCGATGGTCTCGAGCCTGTCGCCGAACGCGCGATTGCCGATCTGGTCGTGGTTCTGCAGGAAAGTCACGAAGGCCATTGGCGGCAAAGTCCGGCTCGGTTCGCCGCGCCGCGCTCCGCCGCGGTGCTTCGAGGCTTCTCCTTGATAAATGAATCCGGAAGCGAGGGCGCGAGCGATGCCGCGGAGGGGGTCGGGATAGTCCTGATAATAGCCGGCGCTTTCACCCGTCAGCAGAACGTGCCAGGCGTGATGATAGTCATCGTTCCACTGGGCGCGATAACCTCCGTTCGGAGGATCGATGGATGGATCGAGCAGCGCGGCGCGATTGTCGTCGTTCTCGAGAATGAGATGGATTGTCCGCCCGCTCGCTGCGGCGAAATCGCCGACTTCTCGGCTCAATTCGGCAAGGAACGGTGGATCGCCCGGCTCGACGATGGCATGAACCGCATCGAGCCGAAGCCCGTCGAACCTGTAGTTGCCAAGCCATGAGAGCGCGCTGTCGATCGCGAACTGCCGCACCTGCGGGATACGATAGTCGATGGCATTGCCCCACGGCGTCGCGGTGCTGGAAAAGAATGCCGGCGCATACCGTCCTAGAAAATTGCCTTGCGGTCCGAAGTGATTGTAGACGACGTCGAGAAAGACCATCAGCCCGCGCAGGTGGGCTTCGTCGATCAAGGTCTTCAAGTCATCAGGCCGCCCGTAGATATTCGCCGGCGCATACCACAGCACGCCGTCGTAACCCCAGTTGCGCCGGCCGGGACAATCGGCCAAGGGCATCAATTCCAATGCGGTGATTCCCGTCGCCGCCAGGTGATCGAGCCTCTCGATCATCGCACGATAGGTGCCCTCGGCGGTGAATGTTCCGACATGCGCTTCAAGAACGATGGCCTCTTGCCACGGCCGTCCGCGCCAGTCGGTCGCGCGCCAACGATAGCTGCCGTGATCGATCACCTCGCTGGGACGGAGAACACCGTTCGGCTGGTAATGGGACGCGGGATCTGGAACCTGTGTTGCGCCGTCTATTCGAAATTCGTAGCGCGATCCGTTCGTCGCGGTCGCCACCGTCGCGGCAAACCATCCATCGTCCAGCCGCTGCATCGTGTAAGGCGCATCTAGAATCACCTCGACGCGCTTCGCGGCTGGCGCCCATAATCGAAAAGTTGCGCCGTCGCATCCGAGCGTGACACCGAATTTCGCGGGGACCATGGAGTTCTCGGCAAGTGGCAGCGCGGGCTCTGGGGTTGCAGCTCCCTGAACGATGAGCCAATGCTTTGATCGGTTGATGGTTCCCTATCGTGGATTGCGCGCTCATACGACCTGCGATCCAGCGCGCTTCCATGTCGTTCCGGTGAACGACGCGATGGAGAGCCGATCAGTCATCGGTCTGGTGGAGCGATCCGTCCGTGGCCGATGGATCGTTTCGGAACGCTCGCCTTTCAGAAACGTTCGAAATACGCGCGCCGAAGCCGTCGGTGTCGGGTCCAAGGGAGTCCAAGGGAGAGCGCGATGCGGACCGTGGGTGATTTCGTCGTTGAACGGCTCTCGCTGTGGAAGGTCGACACGATTTTTGGCTATCCCGGAGACGGGATTAACGGTGTCTTCGGCGCACTGAACCGCGCTGATGGCCTGATCGAGTTCATTCAGGTGCGCCACGAGGAGATGGCGGCTTTCATGGCCTCCGCCTACGCCAAGTTCAGCGGGCGGCTCGGCGTATGCATTGCGACGTCGGGGCCCGGCGCCTCGCATCTGGTGACCGGACTCTATGATGCTCTGCTCGATCACCAGCCGGTGCTGGCGATTGTCGGACAACAGGCGCGCAACGCCCTCGGCGGGCACTATCAGCAGGAGCTGGATCTGGTCTCGATGCTGAAGGATGTCGCCGGGGCCTATGTTCAACAGGCGTCATCGCCCGCTCAGGTTCGGCACCTGATCGACCGGGCGATCCGGATCGCGCTGGCGCGGCGCACCGTCACGGCCGTCATCTTGCCGAATGACTTGCAGGAGGAGCGTTACGAGGATCCGCCCCGCGTGCACGGCACGCTGCACTCGGGAGCCGGCTTCACTGCGCCGCGGACTGTGCCCCACGACGATGATCTGGCGCGGGCCGCGGAGGTGCTCAATGCGGGCGAGAAGGTCGCGATCCTCGTCGGCGCCGGTGCGCTCGACGCCGCCGATGAAGTCGTTGCGGTGGCCGATCGGCTGTCCGCGGGCTGCGCCAAGGCATTGCTCGGCAAGGCGGCGCTATCCGACGATCTGCCCTGGGTCACCGGATCGATCGGCCTTCTCGGCACGCGACCGAGCTACGACTTGATGATGGGCTGCGATACCTTGCTCATGATCGGATCGGGCTTTCCCTATTCCGAGTTCCTGCCTGCGGAGGGACAGGCGCGTGGGGTGCAGATCGATATCGATCCGTCGATGTTGTCGCTGCGCTATCCCATGGAAGTGAACCTGTGTGGCGATGCCGCGGACACGCTTGGTCTTCTGCTGCCAAAGCTGCGACAGAAGCCGCACGGCGGCTGGCGTAAGACGATCGAAAACGGCGTGCGGGAATGGTGGGATATCCTTGCCGATCGTGCGCATCAACCGGCTGCTCCGGTCAATCCCCAGCGCGTCGCCTGGGAGTTGTCTCCTCGTTTGCCTGATAATGCGATCGTGACCAGCGACTCCGGTTCGTGCGCCAACTGGTATGCGCGCGACCTGAAGATGCGTCCCGGAATGATGGCATCGCTTTCCGGCGGCCTCGCCTCCATGGGCGCCGCCGTGCCTTATGCGATTGCCGCGAAGTTCGTGCATTCCGCGCGGCCGGTCATTGCGCTGGTCGGAGACGGTGCGATGCAGATGAACAACATGGCGGAACTGATCACGGTGGCGAAATACTGGCGATCCTGGCAGGATCCGCGCTGGATCGTCTGCGTTTTCAACAACGAGGACCTCAATCAGGTGACCTGGGAGCAGCGGGTGCTGGAAGGCGATCCCAAGTTTCAATCCTCGCAAAAGATTCCCGACGTGTCGTACCATCGCTTTGCCGAACTGATCGGTTTGCGCGGCATTTTCGTGGATGATCCGGAACGGATGGGGCCGGCCTGGGACAAGGCGCTGGCGAGCGATATCCCGGTTGTGCTCGAAGTGAAGACAGATCCGGAAGTGCCGCCGTTGCCGCCTCACATCACGATGCAGCAGGCGCGCAACTTCAGTCTCGCGTTGCTCAAGGGTGATCCGAACGAGCGGAGGACCTTCTCCGGCGCGGTACGGCAGGCGCTGGCGTCGGTTCTGCCTTCGGAGAAATGACGACGAAGCGCGGGGAGGCGGCGATGGGACGGCCATTCGACGTTCGCGGGAAGGCATCCGCCAGCTTGCTGGCGCTCTTCCTTATCTGCGCCATGACAATTTCAGCGGGAGCGGCATTGTTGAGCAAGGATCTCGTCGGCGTCGCGGCGTCGCCGAAGCCGGGCGCGCGGCTGCCGCTGGACATTTTTCTGAAGGACGGCGAGATATCCGCAGCCCTCGGCCAGTGGCTCGCAGGGAAGCCCAGTGTTTGGGTGGTGGCGGATTTCACCTGTCGTTCGCTTTGCAGTCCGGTTCTGCGAACCATGACCGATGCGCTGGGCAAAACCGGGCTTGTGCCGGGGAAGGATTTCAACGTCCGCGTGCTCGGACTTGATCCGAACGACAGCGCTGCCGATGCGCTCGCGATGAAATCGGCGCAAGTCGGGACCTCCGGCCCGATCGCCGTGCACACGCGGATGTTGCGTGGAACGGCCGCGGATATCGCCAGGATCACATCGGCTTTCGGATTTGGCTACGTCTATGACCCGGCCCTTGACCAATATGCCCACCCGGCAGCGATATTCACGGTGACGGCCGATGGCCGCGTCGGTCACGCGCTTTCAGGTCTCGGGCTTGATGCCGCCGACCTGAGGCTTGCGCTGGTCGAAGCCGGCGGTGGCCGGATCGGGAGCGTGGCCGATCGGGTGCGCCTGCTATGCTACGGCTTCGATCCGAGCCACGGGCTTTACAATCTGGCGATCGGGCGCGCGCTGTCGATCGGCGGCGGCGTCACGGTTGCGCTTCTGGCCGGATTTCTCGGCTTCATGTGGAGGCGCGAGCGGCGGGCGCATTGAGATATCCGGCTGTATCGCGAAGCCTCCGCGCAACAGCGAGCGCGAATGCACTGGCTGTGAACAGCACCGCAACAATCGTCGCGAATGGCAGAAGCACGACGTTGAGATCGTGAATTTCAGGAAAGGCCAGCAGGGCGGCTTCGAAACCGCGCAGGATCAGCGTCGCGACGCATATCCAGAATAGCCACTGTCGGTTGCGACGCACGTAGGCGGAGAGGAGCAGGAAGAACGGGACGACAAACTGGCCAAAGGCCAAAAGGATCATCACATACGGCCAGCCTCCCCGCGCGCGATCGAGATACCACGTCACCTCGTCGGGAAGGTTTCCCGCCCAGATGACGATGTACTGCATCGCATGGAGATAAGCCCATAGCAGCAATGTGCCGAGAAATAATCCACCATAGCCGCGGGTGGAATGAATGCGTCGAGGGGATAGCAGCCCGAAGCCCAGAACGAAGGCAAGCGATGACATCAGTGTCAAGCTGACGAACAACAGACCATAGATGGACGAGTGAAAATCCGCGCCGAGCGATTCCAGCCAGTCGATTCCGGCCAGCGATATCGTCAGCGATGCGACGATCAGGCTGACCGACGCCGCCCGGTTCATGCGCGCTGAATCCCCCCACGCATGTGCCAGCCAGGCGGCGAGCACGGACCAGACCACGAAAAAGGCGATCGTCCGCAACGCGAATGCCCATGGCGTCAGATAGGCTGCCTTGAATGCGGGGACCTCGACGCCGGCCGCGACCGGATACAGCAGCGATTGCCCGAGCAGAACGGGAAGAAAAAGCACGCCGCAGAGCGGCAATGCCGATGTTGTCGCTATAAGAATGGGGTGCAGATCGTGGGTCCACGCGCGGCGGACGAGATATGTTGTCGGCAGGATCAGCAATCCGCCGATCGGGATCGCGGCGAGCGTGACCCAGCCGACCAGGTAGCCGGCGAGCGTGGTGCGCGGATCGAGAATAGCGCTGAGGCACAGGCCGGCAAGCGACGCCGCGCCGACAACCGTGATGCCGAGGCGCGTCGCGCTCATTTCACGGCCTCCAACTTTGGTCTTTCGTCGTCGGGAACATCCGACAGCGCGGCGTGGCGGCTGAGTTGCAGCGCGCGAATATAGGCGACGATCGCCCAGCGGTCCCGCGGCGGCACGCGGGTGGCGTAGGAATACATCGCGCCGTAACCGTTGGTGATGACGTCGAAGAAATGCTGGTCGTCGGCGGCGCGCAGCCGCGGATCGTCATAGCTGGTCGGCTGCGGCATTCCGCGTTGGACAATACGGCCATTGCCTCGACCGGTGCGGCCATGGCAGGGCGAGCAATAGATGTTGAAACGATCCTGTCCACGCGCCAGCAACGCGGATGTCAGCTGCGGCTTTTGTCGCGTCGCCCGGTCCCGCGCCGCATCGTCCTGCGCCACCGTGCCCGGAGGGAGCGGCCGCATTTCGCCGCCGCCGAGTTGTGGCAGCGCCGAATAGCTGCGTCCGGCTGGTTGCTCGGCCATGTTCTGGTCGCATCCGGCCAGCCACACAGCCAACAGCAAGGCAACGGCGGCGGCCTTCATGACGGCACCAAGGCGAGACTGACCGCTCCGACCTCGCGCAGCAGGCGGGCGGTGCTGTCCCGATCGAATTGGCGATCGTCCGCCTTGATGCAGAGGAAAAACCGGTCCTTGCTCGCGAGATGGAATCTGGGAGCGTTGAACACCGGATAGTTCAACCGTGGCAGACGGTTCAATGCCAACAGCCCGATGAAAAGAAACAGCACCGCGAACAGGATCGTCAGCTCGAAGATCACCACGGCGTAAGCTGAAAGCGGATAGAGGGGGCGGCCGCCGACATTGAGCGGATAAGTGTAACTGACGAAGGCCTGCATGGCGAACGCGAGCAGAAAGCCGAAAATGCCGCCCGCCAGTCCGAGCCACGCCGGTCGCGAATCCCTGATGCGCATGACGCGCGCGAGCCGCGGAAGCGGAAACGGCGTGAACGCATCGATATTGCGATAGCCCGCATGGCGCACCTTACGCGCGGCGTCGATGATGGCGTCCTCGGTGGCGAACTCGGCCAGGAGGCCATAGGGCAAATCAGCCATCGCGCGCCTCCTGCTCGTCCAGAAGCGTTTTCTCGGTTTCGAAAATCGAGATCACCGGAATGAACCGAATCGCCAGCAGGAACGGCACCAGGAAAAGCCCGATGGTGCCGAAATAGGTCGACCAGTCCCAGAACGTCGGCGTGTAGTGGCGCCACGACGAAACCAGGAAATCGCGGTAGAGCGTGGTCACCAGGATCATATAGCGTTCCAGCCACATGCCGATGATCACCGAAGCGGAAATCAGCAGCAGCGCCCAGCCGGTCCGCCGCACGATACGCCACCATAGCAGTTGCAGCGGAACAAAGTTGAAGACGACGGCCCCCCAATAGAGCCACGCATAGGCGCCAATGGTGCGGTTGAGCAGCGTTTGCAGGTCGTGGGAATTGCCGCCGTAAAGGGTATCAACGACTTCGAAGACGTAGCCGTATCCGGTCATCAGCCCGGTCGCGAGCAGCACCTTGCCGAGCACGTCAAGATGATCGCGTGTGACGAGGTTTCCCAGACCGAACATCGCCCGGAGCGCCACCGCGATGACAGAGACGACGGCGAAGCCGGAGAACGCGGCGCCGAGCACGAAATAGGGCGGGAACAGCGTCGAGTGCCAGCCCGGCATTTGGCTGGCGGCGAACAGCAACGAGATTTCACTATGCACGGAGACCACGAGCGGCACGGCGATGGCCGCCATGATCCGATAGGTCCGCGACCAGCGGCTCCAATGAATTGTCGAGCCGCGCCAGCCGAGCGCCAGAATGCCGAAGAATATCTGCCAGCCACGCCGACGTGCCCGGTCGCGCGCGTTGGCGAGGTCGGGGATCAGCCCGGTATACCAGAACAGCACCGAGACGCTGAGATAGGTCAACACCGCCCAGATATCCCACTCCAACGGACTGCGGAACTGCGGCCAGACGCCCATCGTCGCCGGATAGGGAAACATCCAGTAGAGATACCAGGGGCGGCCGAGATGGAGCACCGGATAGATACCGGCGCATACCACGGCGAACAGTGTCATGGTTTCGGCGAAGCGATTGAGCGAATTGCGCCACTCGCTGCCGGTCAGCAACAGCAGCGCCGAAATCAGCGTGCCGGCGTGGCCGATGCCGAGCCACCAGACATAATTATGGATCGCGAAGGCCCAGGTCACCGGGACGTTGAGGCCCCATATGCCGACGCCACGGGTGAACAGTTCGATCACCGAGACGATGAACAGCACCAGTAGCACGATCGCGATCGTCATCGCGATCCACCATTGCCGTCGCGCGGGGAAATGCAGCGGAATGCCGGTCAGTTGCCGGCTGATGTCGCCGATGCTCTGATCGGTCGGAAGGATGTCGGTTGCCGAAGCCGTCATGTCCGGTCGTCCTCGTCGTCGGACCCGTCATTCCACTTGGCGAGATAGGTCGTGCGCGGTCGTGTCCCCAGTTTCTCCAGCAATGCATAATGGCGCCCGCTTCTGCGCAGCTTCGAGACCTCCGAATCGGGATCGTTGATATCGCCGAACACGATCGCGCGGGTCGGGCACGCGGCTTGGCAGGCTGTCACTACGTCGCCGTCGCGCAAGTCGCGATTGTCCTTGTCCGCCGCGACGTGCGCCGCTTGAATGCGCTGGGTGCAATAAGTGCATTTCTCCATCACGCCGCGCGAGCGCAGCGTGACATCCGGATTGTGAACCGGTTCGGCCGGCGCTTCCGGCGTATATCGATAGTCAAGATAGTTGAAGCGTCGCACCTTGTAAGGGCAATAGCTCGAACAGGTCCGCGTGCCGATGCAGCGGTTGTAGACCATCTGGTTGATGCCCTCGGGGCTATGCGTGGTGGCATGAACCGGGCAGCCCATCTCGCAGGGCGCATCCTCGCACTGCATGCAGGGGACGGGCTGGAAATAGCTGCGTGGAGTCTCGACATCGCCAACGTAGTAGCGGGCGATCCGCAGCCAGTGCATTTCGCGGCCCATCTCCACCTGGGCCTTGCCGACGACGGCGATGTTGTTCTCCGCCGTGCAGGCCGCGACGCAGGCGTTGCAGCCGATACAGGAGTCGATATCGATCACCATGCCCCAGGCGTTTTTCGCCGACGGGTGAGGCGGATAGAGACTGGGTTGCGGCGACGGGGCGGGCAAGGTGGGGGAAGCGACGCTCACCTCACGAACCAGATCGAATCCCTCCATCCGGTGATGCAACTGGGTGACGGCGAGGGTCTCCTTGCGATCGAGCTTTCGCACCGCGCCTTGGGCCAGCCACGGCGTGGCTGCCGGACGCACGCTGTAGGCGTTGTAGCCGATCCCGTCGCCGACGCGGCCAGCCTGTTCGCGGCCATGGCCGAGCCAAAGGCCGAAGGTGTTGTCGGCCTGACCCGGCATGATCCAGGCCGGGCCTGAAACCTTGCGACCGTCGATGTCGATCTCAAGTACGTCGCCGTTTTCGACCTCGACCTCGCGCGCCCATGCCGGGGAAACGGCAACGACGTTGCCCCACGTCAGCGTCGAAAGCGGCTTCGGCAATTCCTGAAGCCAGCCGAGATTGGCGAACCGGCCGTCCCACACGGTGGGATCGAGGCGAAACGCGATGTCTGATCCATCCGCGCCTGGAGGCGCTGGCTCGATCTTGCCGGAAACCGGCGTCGCTTGGATCTCAGGGGCATTGCCAGCCACTAAGCCATCGCGCAGTGCTTGCTGCCATTTCGCGTCGAAGGATTCGCCAAATGCGTCCCGCCAGGTCTTCCTGACGGATTCATCGGCGGCTTGGTCGCGACCCAGCATCATCGCCATGATCTGATGCCGCGATCTGACGTCGTAGAACGGTGTCATCACCGGCTGGATGATGGTCGCGGCGCCATCCACCGCGCGGGCATCGCTCCAGCTCTCCAGATCATGAGTCAGCGGAAGCTGCCAGGTGCCGCGATGGCCGGTCTCGTCACGATAGAGACCGATGTGAATCGAGGTCTTCACCTTGGATAGCGCGCTGGCGAAGTCGAGCGAGCCCGGCGCGGTATACACAGGGTTGGCGTCGAGGATCACCAATGTGTCCACCTGTCCCGTATTCATGTCGATGACGAGTTCATCGAGCGATGCCGTGGCGACGCCAGGATCGGCAACCGGCGAGGTCAGTTTCAATGTCTGGCCGGATGCGCCGATAGTCTCGTTGATTTGCGCCACCCAGCGCGCCGTCTGCGCACCGGTTCCGAGGCCGGCGGTCACCAATGCCCGGCCTTTCGCGGCGTTGAGCGCCGCGCCGGTGCGGTCGAGCCACCGGCGTTCTTCCGCGGAGAGGTCGTTCACCGACGCCCCGACAACGCCGAGCCGGGCCGCGAGTGTTTCGACGAGATGCGGCATGCGGGACGGGGCGGCGCGCAGGCGATATGACGCAACCGCGCCGGTCGCCGCCGGAATACTTTCCGCGCAATGGAGCTGAATGCCCGGCACGTCGCCGCGACGGCGTGCCTGCGCCCATTTGATCGCATTCAAAAGCTGACGCGGGCCGGGACCTAGAAAATCATCATCGAAGCTGACGACAACGGAACAGGCATCGAGCTGATAGTGCAAGTCGAGAGGTTCGCCGTAGGCCGCGATCGCGTGGGCGATCCGCTCGCGCTCGCCCGAGGTATCGTGAAGATGCACGCGCGCGGCCGGAAACTGCGATTGCAATTCCCTGATCTGGCGCACCAACGTCGGAGATGTCGTTTGCGACAGCAGCAAGCGAAGCCGCTTGCCGCCGTCCTTTTGCCATTCCCGGCGTTGATCCGAAAACATGGCGCCGACGTCGGTCCATGTCACGGGTTCGCCGGCGCGGGTCGGACTTTGCGCGCGATCCGGGTCGTAGAGCTGAAGCACGGCGGCCTGCATGAACACATCGCTGCGTCCTTGCGTCGCCGGATGTCCGGGAAGTCCATCCAGCTTGGTGGGACGGCCATCGTAAGTCGTCGCCAGCACCGGCTGGGCATAGCCATCCAGGGTGACGGCGGTTGCGTAATGACGTGGTACGCCGGGCAGGGCGGATTCCGGCTGATCCACATAGGGAATGCCGGCGACGAACGGGCTTTTCTCGCATCCGGTCAAGCCTGCGAGGGCAAGGGATGCCGCCATGATCTTGAGAAAGTCGCGGCGCGCGGTCGGCGGAAAGCTCGCGGCAACGGGAAACTCCGCCGCGATTTTTTTGGCGAAAGCTGGATCGCCCGCCAATTCCTCGATGCTTGTCCATTGTTTCGGCAGCGTCGTCATCGGTGGCACACGTAGCAATGGGTCAATTCACCCGATCGGATTCCGACATGGGCCGCGATCCTGGCGCCAAGATCGCGCGGAGGACCCGCGGGCTTCCACGTCATGTCGGTAATTTTGTCAGCCGGGCGAAGGTTCGGTGTCGGGTCGCGATGACAGTCGAGACAGAACTGCATCGTGAAGGCGCGAGCGCGGTAGGTGAGCGGCATCGTATCGACGCGGCCGTGGCACGTGACGCAGCCGACGCCCTTGGCGATGTGGATGTCGTGGCGAAAGAAAACATAGTCCGGCAGCTTGGCCACGCGGGTCCAGCGCAGCGGCTTGTTCTCGGTGAGGCTTTGGCGGACGGGCGCGAGCATCGCGGCGTGGGTCCAGATCTGGGAGTGGCAGGTCATACAGGTGGCGGTCGGCGGCAATCCGGCTTTCGGGCCTCTCTCGACGTCGGCGTGGCAATAGCGGCAGTCGATTCCGAGCTCTCCGACATGATGGCGATGGCTGAACGGCACCGGCTGATGCGGCGCAATATCGGTCGATGTGACATAGGACGACCTCGCAAACCCGATTGCCGCGACGAGGCTCGCGCCGCAGGCCGACAGAAATCCGACCACGGCGAGCCGTAGCCAGGTGTCGGCCGTCGGCGAGAATATCTGGGTCATTCTGTGGCCTCGGCATTTCAACCTCGCGGAAGCCGTTGCGTTCCAGTCGCGGAACAAGCCGCGCCCACTCGCATTGTTACGTCGCAGGACGTGAGATGACCAAACGGGTTGATTTCGAGCGCACGGATGTGTCGCCGGGCTTGCTGGCAAAACTTGCTGCGGGCGTCGCCGCCTTCGTGGTCGCCGTGCCGCTCGTCATGCCGTTGATTTATCCGCAAACGCGGCAGCCGAGATCGTCCCGGTTGCCGGACATCGCGGCCGGCGCGGCGGTGCTTGAGGTGAATCCCCGCGCGCGGCTCGCGCAGTTCGAACAGGCGGATTCAGCGGCGCTTCATCGATATGGCTGGATCGATCGCGATCACGGCCTTGTGCAAATTCCGATCGCGCGCGCCATGGCGCTCCTGGCGCAACGCGGTTTGCCGGGCTGGCCCACAAGACCATCCGAAAAAGAGCAGTTGCAAGACGGATCCCGTCACTGACGCGGAGCAGGGAGCGGATGTGGCGACAGTGGATTCCATTCTGGCACGAAGGGGTCTCGCCTTACGGCGGGGACGTCGATCTTCTGTTCCGCGGACTTCTTGGCGCCAGTGCCTTGGTTCTGGGACTTTTGCTGTTTCTAGTCTTGCTGTTCTGCATCCGTTATCGCGCCGGAAACGATGTCGATCGCGAGAACCACGAGGCCAAGAGCTGGCATTGGGAAATCGGCTGGACCGCCGCGTCCCTGATCGCGTTTCTCGGCCTGTTCGCGTGGGGGGCGGGGGTTTTTCTGAAAATTTATCAAACGCCGGCCGATGACCTGACGGTGTTCGTCGTTGCCCAGCAATGGATGTGGAAGGTGCAGCATCCCGGCGGACAGGCCGAGATCAACGCCCTGCACATGCCGATCAATCGGCCGGTCAATCTGGTGATGGCGTCGCAGGACGTCATTCACAGTTTTTTCATTCCGGCGCTTCGCCTTAAGCATGACGTGGTTCCGGGCCGCTATCAGAGCATCGAGATCGAAGCTAGTCGCCCGGGCCGCTATCACCTGTTCTGTGCCGAATACTGCGGCACCGATCACGCGCGGATGGGGGGCGAGGTCGTCGCGATGCGTCCCGCTGACTATGCCGCATGGTTGACGCAGCAGGCGCCCTCCAGTCCGCTGACGCGGCAGGGCGGCGCGCTATTCCGGCAGCTCGGCTGCTCAGGCTGCCACGAGGGATCGAGCCGCGTCCACGCGCCGCGACTGGAGGGCCTCTATGGAAAGCCTGTTCCGTTGGCGGACGGCACGATCGTGATCGCCGACGACAAATACCTGCGCGACTCCATTCTGCTGCCGCGCAGCCAGATCGCGGCGGGCTATGAGCCGGTGATGCCTTCGTTCGAGGGACGGATCGACGAAGCGCAGTTATTACAACTGGTTGCCTATATCAAGTCGCTGGCGGCGGTGAAGCCATGACCGGGAAAACCTATCTCAACGAAGATTATCGTCTCGGCTCCTGGTTCACCACCACGGACCACAAGCGAATTGCGATCCTGTACTTCGCCACGCTGATTTTCTTTTTTTTCGTCGGCGGCGCGGCCGCGACCTTGATCCGGATCGAGCTTGCGACCCCCGGACCTGATGTGGTTAGCGCCGACACCTACAATCGGCTGTTCACCATGCATGGCATCATCATGGTGTGGTTCTTCCTGATCCCGTCGATTCCGAACACGCTGGGAAATTTCATCGTGCCCCTGATGATCGGCGCGCGCGATCTGGCCTTTCCGCGGCTCAACCTGGCGAGCTGGTATCTGTTCGTGCTGGGCGGAAGCGTTACGCTGTATGCGATCTTCATGGGCGGCATCGACACCGGATGGACGCTCTACACGCCATTCTCGACGCTCTATTCCAACAGTTATGTCTCAGTCGCGGTCGTCGGCATCTTCATCGCCGGCTTTTCGTCCATTCTCACCGGGCTGAACTTCATCGTCACGATCCACAAGCTGCGCGCGCCGGGCCTGACCTGGTATCGGCTGCCGCTATTTATCTGGTCGCTGTATGCGACATCCGTGATTTTGGTGCTGGCGACGCCGGTGCTGGCGATGACGCTGGTGCTGCTGGTGGCGGAGCGGCTGTTCGGTGTCGGCATTTTCGATCCGCGGATCGGCGGCGATCCGTTGCTGTTCCAGCACCTGTTCTGGTTCTATTCCCATCCGGCGGTGTACATCATGATCCTGCCGGGCATGGGAGTCGTGAACGAGCTGATCGCGTGCTACGCGCGCAAGAAGATTTTTGGCTACAAGTTCGTGGCGTGGGCCAGCCTGGCCATCGCGGCGGCGGGCTTCCTGGTCTGGGGCCACCACATGTTCGTGTCCGGGCAGTCGTTGACCGCGAGCCTTGTGTTCTCGTTCATGAGTTTCATCGTCGCCGTGCCCTCGGCGATCAAGGTGTTCAATTGGACCGCGACGTTGCACAAGGGAACGATTCGATTCGACGCGCCGATGCTCTACGCGCTGGCCTTTATCGGCCTGTTCACCATCGGCGGCTTGACCGGACTGTTCCTCGCCTGTCTCGCTTTCGACGTCTACGCGACCGATACCTATTTCGTCGTCGCGCACTTTCACTACATCATGGTCGGCGGCATGGTGACGGCCTATTTTGGCGGACTGCACTACTGGTGGCCCAAGATCACCGGTCGCATGTATCCGGAATATTGGGCGCGCGCGGCCGCCATCCTGATCTTCTTCGGGTTCAATCTGACGTTCTTTCCGCAGTTCATTCTCGGTGCCGAGGGAATGCCGCGGCGTTATCACATTTACCCGCCGGAATTCCAGGTCTGGAATGTGCTGTCGTCCGGCGGCGCATCCATTCTCGCCGCCGCCTACCTGCTGCCGATGTTCTATCTCGGCTATTCGTTGTTCTTCGGTCGGCGCGCCCCGGCCAATCCATGGGGCGCCACGGGGCTGGAATGGCGAACGTCGTCACCGCCGCCGCGGCTGAACTTCGATCAACAACCCGTCGTGACCGAAGACCCGTATGACTACGCCCACGCGCCGGAGCCGCAACATGTCTGACAGTCCGGACATCGCCGAGCATCTGGCGACCCGCGCGCAACGCGACGACGTGCTCGAGCTTGGGATGTGGACGTTCCTGTCGACCGAAGTGCTGCTGTTTGGCGGCCTGATCCTTGCCTATTTCGTCTATCGTCATGCCGACCCGGAGGCGTTTCTCGCGGCGGGGCGCGAGACCAGGATCGCCATCGGAACGATCAACACCGCTCTGCTGCTGACATCGAGCTTCTGCGTGGCGGCGGCGCTTCAGGCGGCGGAGCAGGGCGAGCGCCGCGCGACCCGCGCCCTGCTCGGAATCGCCATCCTGCTGGCGCTGGGCTTTCTGGGATTGAAGGGCGTCGAGTACGTCGCGGAGTACCGCGAGCATCTCGTTCCCGGCATCGACTTCGCGCGCACCGGCAAGAACGCTCATGGGATAGAGCTGTTCTTCATCTTCTATTTCGTCGCGACGCTGCTTCACGGACTCCATGTGGTATGCGGGATCGGTGTGCTGGGCGTCTTCGCCGCCTTGGCTACGGCGACAAGGGTGAATTCGCGCTATGTCGCGGGGTTGAGAACGGCCGCGCTCTATTGGCATTTCGTCGATCTGGTCTGGATCTTTCTGTTTGCCCTGATCTATCTGCCGGGACGAAGCTCATGAGTGGAATCAATTGTCCGAAGCCGAGGACATGGCGCCCTTCCGTCGATCTGGTTGTTTGCTGGATCGGCCTGTTGGCGTTGCTGGGGCTGACTGTCGTGCTCGCCTATCGGCCGCTGGGGTCGTTCAATTTCGCGGTCGCCATGACGATCGCGGCGATCAAGGCCGGGCTGGTCGCGGCGGTTTTCATGGAGCTTCGCCACCGCTCCGGTGTCGTCCGTGCCTTCGCCGCTGCCGGATTCTTGTGGCTCGCGATATTGCTGTGGCTCAGCCTGATGGATTTTGTGACGCGGGTATGAAGCGTCGTCCCGTTCCAGACATTTCGTTCAGCGCGAGCGTGCCAGCGCGGTCCGCTGCTTGGCGACTGTCGCACCGGAAACCGCCGGCGCGGCGTTGCCCCAACTGTTGCGGATGTAGGTCAGGACAGCGGCGACCTCATTGTTGTCGAGCCGCCAATCGAATGCCGGCATGGCGGGGCCGGTCGGAGCGGAGCTCGTCGCGACGGCGCGCGATCCCTCAAGAACGACGCGGCCAAGGGTGGTCGGATCGTCCGATTGCACGATCGCGCTGCCGGCGAGGCGGGGGAAGAGCTGCGCGTTACCCTGACCGTTGTCCTGGTGACAGGGCGCGCAGGCGTCCTTGTAGATCGCGGCGCCGGCCTTCATCGTTGGATCATCAGCCGCGACCGGCGGAGGCTTGTCGGTTTCGCCTTGACCAGTGCCGAGCAGGTAGGTTGCGATTGCGGCGATGTCCTCGTCTTTCATCTGTGATGTGGAGTGCGCCACGGCTTCCGCCATTGGCCCGGAGGCCAGGGTGGCGCTGTTGGCGCCGGTTTTCAGGTACTGGATGAGATCGTCCTTCGACCAGAGGCCGACGCCGTTGCGCTGATTGGCCGTAATGTTGGGCGCGTACCAGCCTTGCAGCGTCGCGCCGGCGAGAGGTGCGTCGGTCCTATCACCGCCCAATGCGGTCTTCGGCGTATGGCAAGCGCCGCAATGACCCGGCCCTTGCACCAGATAGGCGCCGCGATTCCATTCCGCGGATCGGTGTGGATCGGCAACGAAGCGTCCCGGTGTGAAGTTCAGCCAATTCCAGACGATCATCGCGAGGCGAATGTTGAACGGAAACGGCAATTGATTGGCGTTCACCTGGTTATGAACCGGCGTCACCGTGGCAAGATAGGCGCGGATCGCCAGAATGTCGTCACGCGACATCTTGGTGTAAGCCGTATAAGGCATTGCTGGGTAAAGCCGGGTGCCATTGCGGCCACGGCCGTCCTGCAGCGCGGAGACGAATTCGTCGTCGCTCCAGTTGCCGATGCCGGTAGCGGTGTCGGGCGTGATGTTCGGTGCGACCAGCGTTCCGAACGGAGTTTGCAGCGCCACGCCGCCAGCGAACGGCTTGCCGCCCGGCGCGGTGTGGCATCCCGCGCAATCGCCCAGCGTCGTCAGGTATCGCCCGCGCTCAATGCGGCTGAAATCCTGCGGCGCGCCTTGTGCAAGGGCCGGCCCATCGCCGGCGATCAGAAGGAAGATGAGTATGATCAGCCGAGCCATGTCTATACCAATGGGCCGGGATTTTTCAGATAGCGCTGGGTGATCGCATCCGCCGTCCAGAACGCCAGCGCGCCGACCGTGTTCGTGGGATTGTAGCCGTGGTTCTGCGGGAAAACGGATGCGCCTCCTGGAACGAACAGATTGTGGACGTCCCAGCTCTGACAATACCGATTGAGGACGCTGGTCTGCGGGTCGCCACCCATCACCGTGCCGCCGGTGTTGTGCGTGGTCTGATAGATCGTGCTGTCATAGGGACCCTTGCGCGGACTGGCATTCATCTCGGTCGGGTTCATCGCCTTGGCGATCTCCGCCAGCCGCTCGGTGAGGTAGGCCGACATCTTCAGCTCGTTGTCATGGAAATCGAACGTCATCCGCATTAGCGGTCGCCCGAGACGATCCTTGTAGGTCGGATCGAGATCGAGCCAGCAGTCGCGATAGCTGTAGGAACTGCCGTGCGTCGAAAGGCTGTAGCCGTGTTGATAGGTTTCGGCGGTGGCCTTCTTCCATGCCGCACCCCATTTGGGTGTGCCTTTCGGCACGGGGCGGGTCTGGATCGGGCGTCCGTTGGTCTGCGCCGCGCCCATGTAGCCGCCACCGACGAAGCCGAGATTGGTATGATCGAAATTGTCGCCGTTGTAGTCGTCGATCATCATGCCATGAGCACCGGTGGCGATGAATGGATTGAGCACCTTGTCCTTCAGGATCACGCTGACGCTGGACGTGGTCTGGTAGGCATAGTTGCGGCCCACCACGCCCTGGCCGCTGATCGGATCGTAAGGTTTTCCGATCCCGGAGATCAGCATGAGCTGCACGTTGAACAGCGCGAACGCGCAGAGCAGCACGATGTCCGCGGGCTGTTCCCATTCTTCTCCTGAGGTGTCGATATAGGTGACGCCGGTCGCGCGCTTGCCGGTCGAATCAAGGTTGATCCTCACGACCTCGGACTCGGTCTGCGCGGTGAAATTCGGCAGGCGCAACAGGGCAGGCAGGACACAGGTCTGCGGACTTGCCTTGGAGTAATTGCCGCAGCCGAAGCGTTCGCAAAAGCCGCAATAGCTGCATTGGCCCATCCGGATGCCGAGCGGATTGGTGTAAGCCTCGCTGAGATTGGACGCCGGCTGGGGAAAAGGCGAGTGACCGAGCTTGCGGGCGGCATCGGCGAACAGCGCGGCGCCGAGGCCCTGCTTCAATGGCGGCGTCGGATATTCGGCCGATCGCCAGCCTTCGAACGGATTGCCGCCGTCCAGTTTCACGCCCTTGATGTTGCCGGCCTTGCCCGAGGTGCCGCAGAGCTTCTCGAACCGGTCGTAATACGGTTCGAGTTCGTCGTAGCTGACCGGCCAGTCCTGGATCGTCATGTCGGCCGGAAGCATGTTGGCGCCGTAGCGCTCGGTGAGATGGCTGCGCAAGCGAAAATCGGTCGGTAGAAATCGCCAGGTCTGGCCGTTCCAGTGGACCCCGGCGCCGCCCACGCCGTTGCCGGGGAGAAAGCCCGCGAAATTCCGGATCGGTAGCGCGGTTTGATCGGCCCTGTTGCGGAATGTCAGCGTCTCTTGCGCGGGACGCAGGAACAGATCGAGCCGAACGGCGTAGCGCAATTCGTCTTGCGCATAGGCCGGCGGAAAGTCGGTCGCGGTGTCGCGCCAGGGGCCGCGCTCGATCGCGACGACGTCGAGGCCCGCCCTGGCGAGCTGATAGCTGAGGATCGACCCGGTCCATCCCAGCCCAATCACCACGACATTCTTGGATGGCAGTTTCCGCGCCATTCCTTTATCCTTTCGACACCCACTCCGTCCTTCCCATGATGCTCACCGGAGGCAACGGATAGGGCTCGTTGTGACGCTCGACCCAATCGCGATAGTCGTATCGCGCCCCCGGAAAGCCGACCAATCTCCAGCCGGCCATGTCGCGGTTGCCGCCATAGATCGGATCGGCGAAGAATCCCTGTTGGGTGTCCTGCAACAGCATCGCGAAGAAGGCCTTTGCATCGACGTCCTTCAGCGTGACCGATCCGCCCTCCAACCCGGACAGCAATTTGTCCTGATCGACAGAGGATAGGTCGCGAAACGTCTTCCCGCTTTGAACCTGGCCGACGTGGTCGGCGAGCGCCTTAAGTCCGGTGCGATAACGATCCGCGGGCGATTCCGGATTTTGATATCCTTGCGTCGACATGCCGGGCATGAAGGGCGGGCGCGTATACAGGCCATCGCCGCGACCGTAGGGCCCCGCCAATTGCCGGTCGATGAAGACCGCGCAGCCGGCCTCCTTGCCGCCGGGACCGCGATCGTCCGGCGGAATCAAACGATCGACGATGGCTTCGATGGTTGCGGCCTCATCGTTCGTGAAGAAAACCCACGGGCCGAGCCGCACTTGCGCGGGGGGATCGGCGGCCCCGGGCGCCCAGGGCATGCCGTGGTGAAAGGTCCGCCCATGAACAACGGACGCGGAGGTCGTCAGCAGAATGGCTGCGGAGGCGAGAAACGCCCGTCGGGATAAATGCAGAGCCTTCGAGTCCATCGGGCGACTCCAAAGGAGAGCCTTGTGAGCCATTGCGCGAACGCCAACGAGGTAAGGTCCGCTGCGACAAATCGTTCCACCTCGGTTCCGGGATTTTCCTGCTGCCGTCGGCGGGTTTCAGGCCGACGCGCGGCCGCCAGGGGATGCCTTCCGCTGCCATGACGGCGCCGGCGTCCCTTCGGCGAGAACATGCACGCCCAAGTTATTTTGCGGTCATCAGCCGCTTCTCAAGAAAGGCCAGAACGCGAATTTCGCTGACGCTGAGCTTTGCGTATCGGCGCTTGAATCGTGCGCTTGGTTGTCTGTTCATCATCTTGATGAGATCGCCGGTCATGTAGGCGTCCAGAATCTCCGGATGCACGTAACATTTGCGGCAAATGGCTGGCGTATTTCCGAGCTGCTTTGCGACCGCCGCGATCACCGCCGTGACGTCGCGTTTCGCCCGGGCGGGAGTGCTTTCAGTGCCGCATTTCACCAGAGCGGCGGCAGTAAGGACTGTTCCGGCCCAAGTCCTGAAATCTTTCGCCGTAAAGTCATCGCCCATGGCGGCTTTGATATACCCGTTCACATCCCCCGAACTGATCGTGCAGACAGAACCGTTGTCGTCGATGTATTTGAAAAGGTCGTGGCCGGGAATTTCCGCACATCGTTTGACGACGCTGATAATGCGTTTGTCGTTGATCTGCAGATTCCAGCGCTTTCCGGATTTTCCGGTGAATTCCAGCTGGAGGGCTCCGTTGCTGATAGCAGCGTGTTTGCGCCGCAGTGTGGTGAGCCCAAAGGACTTATTGGTCGCGGCATACTCATGATTGCCCACTCGGATCAGCGTCTTATCAAGAAGGCTTGCAATCGTGGCCAGAAGCTTCTGCCGGGGGAGAGCCTTTCGCCTCATATCTGTGCCGATTCGACGGCGTAGCCTGGGAAGCCTCGTTGCGAATTCCAGGATGCGTTCGTATTTGGTCTGATCGCGCAGCTCACGCCATTTCGGATGATAGCGATACTGTTTGCGTCCCCGCGCATCCAGTCCTGTTGCCTGGATATGTCCGTTAGGCGAAGGACAGATCCATACGGACTCGTAGGCCGGCGGAATACCGATCGACCTGATGCGTTCGACAATGGTTGGATCGGTTATCCGCTTGTCATTCTTGTCATAGTAGCTGAAGGCGCCGCCGGTGCGCTTACGGCTGAAGCCGGGTGCGCTATCGCTCACGTAGCGCAATCCTTCTTCTGCGATCCCGGCAGCGATTGCCGCTGCCTTCTCGGAGAAATCCTGGGTCTTTCCTTGTCGAAGCATGCCTCTTGCACTCGCCTGAGCCGGCGGCAGATTGAACATGGCCAGACGCTGAAAGTTCCGGCAGGAGAGGAGGCTGGGGCTCGTCTACGGCGCTTCTACTTCCCTTGCCGATGGATGAATCGCGGGCAATTCAGGTATCTTCTTTTTCTCAGCGATCGCCTTCTTGAGCGCTGTCGAAAGCGAAATTGCCGCGTAAGGCTTTTGTAAAAGGGAAAAGCCGTGATGCGCATTCTCCGCGAGAACGTGGCTATAGCCGCTCGCTAACACCACGGGGAGGTTCGGATGCGAGCTTTTAAGCCTCCTGGCCAACTCGATTCCGCTCATGCCGGGCATGACAACGTCCGACAGGACGGCGTCAAAGCCGTCAGGTTCGTTGATGATCCGGGTGAGAGCGTCGTCCGCGGTCGTGGCTAACGTGACAGAATAGCCAATCTCGCTGAGAAGTTCGGAGGAGATTTGTCCGATCTCGGCGTTATCCTCGACCAGCAGGATATGGTATTGTTGATTGTCTGTCTGAAGAAGAGAGAGGATCCGGTCTCGGTCGGGGCCGGTCTGTTTGTCGGCTGCCTGGGGGAGATAAATAGTGAATGTCGCGCCGGCGCCGGGTGCGCTGGTCAAATCGATATCGCCGCCCGACTGCTTGGTAAAACCAAAGACCTGACTAAGGCCCAGACCGGTCCCTTTTCCAACCTCCTTCGTCGTGAAGAAAGGTTCGAAAATGATCTGCTGCTTATCCCAGGGGATCCCGATCCCCGTATCGGAGATGCTGATTGTGACGAATCGCCCGACCCGCGGCGGTTGGCCGCGCAGAGCGGGGATATGACCAGCTTTTCCGATTCGAATCATCAGTTCGCCGACACCGTCCATGGCGTCGCGGCCGTTGACGGCGAGATTGATGATTGCGGTTTCGAATTGGGCGATATCGGCGATGGCAAGATGATCGTCGCCGTCGATCTCGACTTCGGTCTTGATACAATTGCCGACAAGCGGACGTATCAGTTCCACGGTGTTGAGGACGGCTTCCCCGACCTGAAAGACCTGGGGCTTCAAAGGCTGGCGGCGCGCGAAAGCCAGCAACTGATTTGTCAGCTTCGAAGCTCGCTCGATCGTCTCTGTGATGGTGTTGATGTATCGATCCCGCCTGTCTTCCGGAATGCCTGGCCGGCGAAGCAGATCAGCAGCCGACCGGATGATCGTCAGAATATTGTTGAAGTCATGAGCGACGCCCCCCGTGAGTTGGCCGACCGCCTCCATTTTTTGTGATTGGCGTAGTGCCTCCTCGGAGCGGCGCCGATCGGTGACGTCGACAGCTTCGACCACAACCCCCGATATCGCTTCGTTCGGATCGGAGATCGGCCGCAATGACATGTCAAAATCCCGTTGGCCCGTGGGAAGTTGCAGATTAAGTTCGCAGCGGGCGATGTCTCCCGCCATGGCGGCGGAAAAAGCATTGCGAACGACGTCGGCAGCGCCGGGTGTTGCTGTAAACCATGGGGATTTCCAGAACACCCGACCAATGACGTCAACGGTATCGGACTGGATCCCGGCCAGCGCGGTTTTGTTGGCATAGGCGATTGCGCCATTCGCACTTAGCAGGGCTTGGTATTGATTGCTGGTTTCGAGAATGGCGCGAAGACGGGACTCGCTCGCTGCGAGGCGGGCGGTGCGTTCCCGAATGCGCTGCTCCAGATTCTCGTTCAAACGCCGAAGCTCCTGTTCGGCCTGCTTTGAGGCAGTGATATCGTGCGCCACGCCAATGAATCCGATATGATTGCCGGCCGGATCCCACCGCGGCTGGGATTCCGAACGTAACCATCTCCATTCCCCGTCCGCTCGGCGATAGCGTGCTTCGAGAACAAACGGTTGAAGCGAGCCTTCGCCCGCCATTTGTTCGTGCAGGATGCGTGGAAGGTCGTCCGGATGAAGCACTTTGCGCCAGTCGAAGACCAAGGCCTCCTCATAGGAGAAGCCGAGGAAATCCTGATAGGATTGATTGACGAAGGCGCGCTCACGATTGAGCTTTGTGACCCAGATCGGCACCGGCGCGCTATTTGCGATCAACCGGAACCGCTCTTCGCTTTCACGCAGGCGCTCCTGCGCCAGCATGCGCTCGGTGATGTCGATGTGGGCGCCGACCAGCCGAAGCGGCCGGCCTTGACCGTCACGCTCGATCTGCGCGGTGACGCCGATCCAGCGCACCTCGCCATCACTCGGTCGGATGATGCGATACTCGGCCGAATAGTCCTGACCGGGCCCTTCCAGCGCCGCCAAAAAATGCGCCAGCGCCTGAGGGCGGTCATCGGGATGAATCCGGGCGAGCCACTGTTCATGCGTTTCGTTGGCGGCCTCGGGAGGCAGGCCGTGGATCAGGAGGTACTCGGGCGAGCGACGATTCCGGAAGCCATCCTGAAAGTCGACTTCGACCCCGCCCACCCGGCCGATGCGCTGGATCCTGGCGAGTTCGGCTTCTCTTTCCCGGAGCGCCTGAAACGCCTCGTCGCGTTGCCTCGCAATCTCCTCGACGGAGGGGGACGAGTGCTGAACATCTTGGCCCTGCAGCGAAATCGTCCCACTCTGTGGGGGCATTTTCGGGCTCATAATTGCGTCGCTCGCATCCTATCCAAGAAGCCAATCCGGAGTTCTAATCGCATAGACGGCGGCTAAAAATTCTGGGCCTGGCGGAAGCTAGTATTTCCCAAGGAACGGAACAATCTCCTAATGGCGAGTTCCTCCGAAAGTTCCTTGTGAAATGACGGCCATCCCCATGACCGGGGCGGGGAAGCCCACGCATCTGCGACACAAGCGGCAGTCCCACAGCAACGAACCGGACGTGGGTCTGCATTCTGTTTCAACCCGCGACCCCTTTGGAACATCCCGCTTCAAACATCGTTCATCGCTCAGTCTTGCAAGCCGTCGCGGGCCAGAGGCCGGACGAATGGTGTGACGCTTCCATTCCGCCGGCTGTCGAGCCTCGCTTCTCTCGCGAAACCAGGCCATCCCAAGTTTGGAGCTTCCGATGACAGGAAATCCTCGTCGAGTTCCGAGAATAAAGCGTTATTCCGGCCCGGCGGGCGGTTGGGGATCGGCGCAATCGGTCAGCGAAATACTGCTTCGCGAGCATAAGCCATTCGACGGGCCTCCGCTGTTGGCTTATCAGAACAAGCCCGAAGGCTATATGTGCGTGAGTTGCGCCTGGGCGAAGCCGGCCAAGACGCATCCGCTGGAATTCTGCGAGAGTGGCGCCAAGGCGACCGCTTGGGAGGTCACACATCGGCGCGCCGATCGTGCATTCTTCGACGCATACACACTAACTGAGCTCGAAGGCTGGCGCGATCATGACCTTGAAGAGCAGGGGCGTCTGACCCATCCGATGCGGTGGGATCCGAATTCCGACAAATATCTTCCCGTTTCCTGGGAAGAGGCATTTAGGGAAATCGGAACGGAGCTGCGTGGCCTGGCTCCCACGCAGGTCGAGTTCTATACGTCTGGCCGTGCCTCGCTTGAGGCGGCCTACATGTATCAACTGTTCGCGCGCATCTATGGCAGCAACAATCTGCCCGACTGTTCAAACATGTGCCATGAAAGTTCGTCGGTCGGGCTGCCCGAGAGCATCGGCGCGTCGGTGGGGACCGCGACCCTGTCGGATTTCGAAAACTGCGATTGCATTTTCTACATCGCCCAGAACGTGGGCACGTCATCGCCGCGCATGCTGCATGATCTTCAGAACGCCGTCGAACGCGGCGTGAAGGTCGTGGTGATCAATCCGCTGCGCGAGCGGGGATTGGAGCGCTTCATCAACCCGCAAGCGCCAGGCCAGATGCTGACGGGTAAGGAGACGCCGATCGCATCGTCGTATTATCAGGTGAAAAACGGTGGCGATATCGCGGCGTTATTCGGCATCTGCAAGGCGCTGATCGAAGCGGATGACATTCGGGCCGCATCCGGCATCAGGGTGGTGGCTGGCGATGATGACAAGCCGAAGGATGTCTCCGATGCCGCAGCCGTGGCGTTCGCGGCTTCCATGGCGGCGGCGGACAAGAAGCACATTCTCGATCACGATTTCATCAAACAGCATACGGCCGGGTTCGAGCCATTTGCGGAGGCGGCGCGCGGCTACAGCTGGAGCGAACTGGAACGGATTTCTGGCCTCACCCGCGACCAGATGATCGAGGCGGCGCGGATCTACGCTCATGCGCAGGCCGTGCTGATGGTTTACGGCATGGGTCTGACCCAGCAGGTGATGGGCGTCGATAATGTTCATATGCTCGCCAATCTCGCGCTGCTGCGCGGCAATGTCGGAAAGCCGGGCGCGAATATCTGCGCCGTCCGCGGGCATTCGAACGTGCAAGGCCAGCGCACGGTGGGAATCACCGAGAAGCCGGGGCTGGCGCCACTGGACAAGCTGGCGGAGCTCTATGACTTCGAGCCGCCGCGCTGGACCGGCCATACCACCGTCGATGCCTGCCGCGCCATTCTTGACGGCGAGGCCAAGGGCTTCATCGGGCTGGGCGGCAATTTTCTCCGCGCCGCGCCCGAAACCAGGGAAATGGAAGCCGCCTGGCGCAAGCTCCGCCTGACGGTCAACATTGCCACCAAGCTCAACCGAACCCACTTGATCCATGGCGCGATCGCGTACCTGCTGCCCTGCCTCGGCCGGCTTGAGATCGACGAGCAGGCAACGGGGCCGCAAGCCGTTTCGATGGAGAGTTCGGTTGCGCATTTCCACGGCTCGCGCGGCCGCGCCAAGCCGGCCAGTCCGGAGCTTCGCTCGGAGCCGGCGATCATTGCCGGACTGGCGCAAGCCACCCTGCAGGGCAAAGGCGCGGCGCCGTGGAAAGAATGGGTCGATGATTACGCCACCATTCGCGACGCCATCGAGCGGACTTATCCGGAGACCTTCAAGGACTTCAACAAACGGATGTTTCAGCCGGGAGGCTTTCCGCGGCCGCTGCCGGCGCGCGAGCGCAAGTGGGTGACGGCGAACGGCAAGGCCAATTTCATCACGCCGCCGCGCCTGTTTCCGGAATTCCGCGTGCGGGAGTCGGACGCGAATTTGCTGCATCTGACCACGCTGCGCTCGAACGATCAGTTCAACACGACGGTGTATGGCTATAGCGATCGTTTCCGCGGTATCGACGGCACCCGTCTGGTGGTGTTCATGAACCCGATCGATATCGAGCGGCTCGGATTCGAGGCGGGCGATGCCGTCAAGCTGGTGACGGCCATCAGCGATGGGAGGGAACGATCGATCTCGGGCTTGAGGATCGTGTCGTATGACATCCCTGCGGGCTGCTGCGCCGCCTACTATCCGGAAGCCAATCCGCTTTTTCCTCTCGATCATCATGACGCGGTGGCGAAGACGCCGGGATACAAATTATTGCCGGTTTACGTGAGGTGGGCCGCCGAACTGGCCAGGGATTGAGCAAGAGCAGCGGGAAGGCGAGGTGGCAGCGAGGTGACGCAGCGGCGAGACGATCGTCGATCGCTTCAGGTCAGAATTGTTCTGATGTCGTTCATCGCCGTCCTCCTGTCGGGCTGCGAGCGCGAGGAAAGGCGGTTACGTCTCGATTCACCGCTTGCGGCCGCGCTCGATGAAATCCGCCTGATGCCCAATGGAATTGGCGGCGCGCCGCCGGAGATCCTGTTCCCCTCGGCCACCCCTATCAGGACAACGCCTTCGGCCTAAGCCAGGGAAAGCGCAAAATGCGGGTTCTGCCGGGCGCTAAATCCACCGCCTATAGAATCAAGGTTGGGCGATGGGATCGTTGCTGCGCCGCGGGTCGTTAAACTGGAATTGGTGATCGGCAGGCATCTGAAAGATGCTGGGAACGATTCAGTATGGGCATCGTTCATATCGAGCGACTTTGTTATCTATGATACACGCCGTGAATCAGACATGTCGGCTGCGGGATGATAGAAAGATGAGCGAGAAGGACAGCCTCACGCTTATCTGGGACATCGTGGAGAAGGTGAGTCCATGTATGCTCACGACGCAATTTGCGGGCGGATTGCGGGCGCGGCCGCTTGAAGCGAGACCGGATCGTGATGCCGGTTTAATCTTCTTCGTGACGGATTGTCACAGCGACAAGGAAGAGGAGATCCAGGTCAATTCCGACGTCGGAATTGTTTTCATGGACTTCAGGGATAATGCCTATGTATCGATCACCGGCCGTGCGTGTGCTCTAAAAGATATAGAAAAGATCAAGGCCGTTTGGCGAAAGTCAGACGATGTATGGTGGCCGGGCGGTCCGGAAGATCCCAGCGTCTGCTTGTTGCAGGTTGAGCCAATGATCGGCGAATTGTGGGACGAGCCACGGAGCAGGATCGTTGCCTCGCTGGAGTTTGCGAAAGCAAAATTGACCGGGCGGGAGCCCAATCTTGGCGAGAACCGAAAGGTCACCGTCAAGATGTGAGGGCGAAATACCCTGTCGTCAGGATGAAACGCTCCGCGATCTCTAGGAGAACAGGGAAGTGGGCCATCTGCCCTGCAGAGACCCTCGCCCACATCCGTGGCCGCCTCCGCGGCATTTCCGTGCAGGCGTCGCTGGTTGCACATGCCTGATCGTCAATCGAACCCTGTGGCATTCACCAGGTGTCCTTGTATAATGCCTGATCAAACATTCAGTTGATCGGACGAGAGGGCGGGGATGTCGGCTGCGGGGGCGAAGCGAGGCAAGGGTGGCGGCAAACCGCCACAGACCGGCCGTGACCTGCTGTTGGCCGCCGCGCGACAGGAATTCGCCAGCCGTGGCTATGAGGGCGCGCGCGTCGACACCATCGCTGCCGTCGCCGGCGTGAACAAGCAACTCGTCTACCACCATTTCGGCAACAAGGATAAGCTCTACGCCAAGGTGCTGGAGCTGACATACAACGGAATACGCGAGCGCGAACGCGCGCTGAACCTCGGCCGCCGCAAGCCAAAGGCCGCCATGCGCCGGCTGATCGAGATGTCATTCGACTATCTTGCCGAGAACCGCGATTTCGTCTTTCTGTTGACCGATGAAAACCTGCACAAGGGCAAGCATCTGAAGCAGATCGTCAATCTGCAGCGGCTCAACACGCCGTTGTTGAGCACGCTTGACACCATCTTGAAGCGCGGCGCCGAGGAAGGCCTGTTCCGCAAGAATCTCGACCCGCTCCAGGTCTATATCTCGATCGCGGGTCTCGGTTTCTTCTACTTCAACAACGTCCATACGCTGTCGGCGATCTTCGGGCGCAACCTCAGCGATGCGGCGGAAGTCGCCATGCGCCGTCGGCATGTCGTTGAGATGATGATGAACGCGCTGCGCCCGTGACGTCCGGCCACGGAACGTCGCCTTGACAGTCGGGGAAATCTGGTTTCTGCTCAACCAACTGGTTGATCAAACCTTGGGGAGAGGGCATGCGAGATCTGGCCTGGGCCACGGCGTCCGAGCTCGTGGCCGCTTACCGCGCCCGGCGCTTGTCGCCCGTGGAGGCGACGACGATGGCGCTGCGCCGCGCCGAGGGCCTTAATCCGGACATCAATGCCTTCTGTCTGCTGGACCCGGCCGCCGCCCAGGCCGCCGCCCGGGAATCCGAAGGGCGCTGGCAGCGCGGCGAGCCGCTAGGGCCGCTCGATGGCGTGCCGATATCGATCAAGGACATCATCCTCACCAGGGGCTGGCCGACACTGCGCGGTTCCAAGGCGATCGATCCGGCGCAGCCGTGGAACGAGGACGGCCCCATCGTGGCGCGGCTGCGCGAACAGGGCGCGGTGATCTTCGGCAAGACGACCACCAGCGAGTTCGCCGCCAAGGCCACCACCAGCACGGCGCTGTGCGGCGTCACCCGCAATCCCTGGAATCCGGCGCGCACGCCGGGCGGCTCCAGCGGCGGCGCCGCGGCTTCGGTCGCGGCCGGCGTTTCCGCGCTGGCTGTCGGCACCGACGCCGGCGGCTCGATCCGCGTGCCGGCGAATTTTTGCGGCGTGTACGGCTTCAAGCCGGGCGGCGGCCGGGTGCCGATGTATCCGCCGACGCCCTACGCCACGTTGGCCGGTTTCGGCCCGATCGCGCGCACGGTCACCGACGCCGCGCTGATGTTGAGCGTCGTCAGCCGGCCCGACGAGCGCGACTGCGATTCCCTGCCTTACGATCCGATCCAGTATGAGAACAATCTCGACGCGGATCCAAAAAACTGGCGCATCGCCTTCAGCCCGACGCTCTGTGGCGCACGGGTCGACGCCGAGGTCGCCGCCCGGGTCGAGGATGCGGTGAAGGTGTTCGAACGGCTCGGTTGCAAGGTCGAACTGGTCGAGAAGGTGTTCGACGATCCGCGCGGGATCGCGGCAAAACTGATGCGTGGCCTCACCGACTACGCGTTCCATAAATTCAGTCCCGCGCAACTCGCGGTGATGGATCGCGACCTGGTGGAACGCATCGAGCAAAGCCGCAATGCCAGCGCCGTCGACCATCTGGACGCCGAGATGCAGCGGGCGCAGTTGGCGCGCCAGATGCAGCAGTTTCATCAGGGCTACGACCTGCTTCTGACGCCGGTCACCTGTGTCGCCGCGTTCGATGCGGCGCGCGACGCGCCGGAAGGCTTCGGCCTGCGCGAATGGTATATTTTCACGCAGCCCTTCAACCTGACCCGTCAACCCGCCGCCAGCCTGCCGTGCGGCATGACGTCGGAAGGCCTGCCGGTCGGCCTGCATGTGGTCGGCCCGCGCCACCGTGATCTTCTGGTGTTGCAGGCATCGCGGGCTTTCGAGCAGGCGGCGCCGTGGCTGGATCGTCGGCCGGCCCTGGCTGAGAGGAGTTTTTGATCAGATGACGCGGGAACCCGGATCCGAAATGGCTGACGAGGCCCTGCCTGATCGCATCGCCGATATCGAGGCTTTGGACGAGATCCTGTCGCGGCCCGATGAGGTCTTGCGGCGCGAGCTGCAAGGTCTGGACGGCGATATCATGGTGCTTGGCGTGGGCGGCAAGATCGGCCCGAGCCTCGCGCGCATGGCCAAGCGCGCCGCGCCCGGCAAGCGCGTGATCGGCGTCGCGCGATTCAGCGAGGGGGGGCTGCGTCAGCGGCTCGAAGACTGGGGCATCGAGCCGGTCCAATGCGACCTCATGGACCGCGCGGCGCTCCAAGCCTTGCCGAAGGTGAAGAATATCGTCTTCATGGCCGGCATGAAGTTCGGCGCCGCCGACGATCAGCCGCGCACATGGGCCATGAATACTTATGTGGCGGGCGCGGTGGCCGAGACCTTCACCGATGCGCGCATCGTCGCCTTCTCCACCGGCTGCGTGTATCCCTTCCTCGGCATCGACGAGATCGGGGCCACCGAGGAGACGCCGCTGAACCCGCCCGGCGAATACGCCAATTCCTGCGTCGGCCGCGAGCGCCTGTTTCAGTATTTTTCCGCCCGGCACGGCACGCCGGGCCGCCTGATCCGGCTCAATTATGCGATCGATCTGCGCTATGGCGTGCTGCACGACATCGCGGTCAAGATCCGCGACGGCAAGCCGGTGGATCTCACCACGGGTCACGTCAATGTCATCTGGCAGGGCGACTCCAACCGCTACGCCTTGCGGTGTCTCGCTCATGCCACCACACCGACCACGCCGATCAATGTCACCGGTCCGGAGACGCTCTCCGTGAAGTGGCTGGCGACGGAACTGGCGCTTCGTCTCGGCAAGCCCGTGCATTTTACCGGCGAGCCGGCGCCGACCGCGTGGCTGAACAACGCCGCCGAGGCGATGAGACTGCTCGGCTATCCGAAAGTGCCTCTGAAAGTGATGCTGGATTGGGTGGCCGACTGGGTCGCCGGCAACGGTCAAAGCTTGAACAAGCCAACCAAGTTCGAGAATCGGGATGGCGAATACTGATCCGCTCGGCCCTGTGAAGCTGGAACTCCGGCATTTGCCGGAGGCGCTGGCTCTGTCGGCGGAGGCTGGCTGGAATCAGATCGCGCCCGATTGGCTGCTGATGATCAAGCATGGTCATGCGATCGGCGTCGAGGACGGCAAGGAGGGCGCGCTGGTCGCCTCGGCGCTGGCCCTGCCGGTCGGGGCCGATCTGGCCTGGATCAGCATGGTGCTGGTGACGGCCAGCCATCGCCGCCGTGGTCTGGCCAGCAGGCTGGTGTCCGATTGTCTTGCCTGGCTGGAAGCGCGCGGCTCCGCGGCGGTGCTGGACGCCACGGCCGCCGGCGCGGAGGTTTATCGTCCGTTGGGATTTGCCACCGTGCGCCGCATCACCCGCTGGGAACATCCCGGCGAGATACCCGTTACGGCCACGCCGCAGGTCGACTTGCGACCCGACGACATGAATTGGCTCCAGCCGCTGGATGAAAATGTGTCGGGCGTCCCGCGCCGCTTCATCCTCGCCGATCTTCTCAATCGGCCGAACGCCGTCGCGCTCGGCCTGCCGTCCCGCGATGGCTTCGCGCTGTCGCGCGAGGGCCGCATCGCGACGCTCATCGGACCGGTGACCGCGCCGGACAGCGCCGCGGCCATCACGCTGCTGGACGCCATGCTGTCGCGCTTGAGAGGCGGCATTTTTATCGACGCTTATGACGATCAGGTCGCCTTCGTCGCGCATCTCGAACAACTCGGCTTTCGTCGCCAGCGCGGGTTCGAGCGGATGGTGCGCGGCCGGGTCGGATCGGTCGGTGATACCGCGCGATCCTTCGCGGTCGCCGGGCCGGAACTGGGGTGAGGAGCGAAAACCATGGCGCGGCTTTGGAGCGATATTCCCGCGGCGGTGCTGGATCTGTTGCGCCAGGGCACCGTCATCCCGGCGCATCCGCTGGCGCTGGATGAGCGACGGCAATTCGACCGCCCGCGCATGAGCGCGTTGACGCGCTATTATGTCGACGCTGGCGCGGGCGGCCTCGCTGTCGGCGTGCACACCACGCAATTCGCCATCCGCGAGGTCGGCCTTTACGAGCCGGTGCTGAAGCTCGCCGCGGAAACCGCCGCCGCCTGGACAGCCCGGCCGCTGATCCGCGTCGGCGGCCTTGCCGGCCGCACCGCGCAGGCGTGCCGGGAAGCGGCGATCGCGCGGGATCTCGACTATCATGCCGGCTTGCTCAGTCTCGCCGCCATGGCGGGCGCCAGCGAGGATGAACTGATCGCGCATTGCGCCGCCGTGGCCCGCGAAATCCCGCTGGTCGGCTTCTACCTGCAACCGTCGGTCGGCGGCATCCGCCTGTCGTTCGATTTCTGGCGCCGCTTCGCCGCCATCGACAACGTGGTGGCGATCAAGATGGCGCCGTTCAACCGCTATGCCACGCTGGACGTGGTGCGCGGCGTCGTGGCGGCCGGGGCCGAGAACCGGATCACGCTCTACACCGGCAACGACGATCATATTGTCACCGACCTCGTGACGCCCTACCGATTGTTGCGCGACGGCCGGCCGGTCACGGTGCGGATCAAGGGCGGCCTGCTCGGCCATTGGTCGGTCTGGGTGCGGGCGGCGGTGCGGTTGCTGGCGCGCTGTCAGGCCGAGGCGGCGGCGCCGGGCGTGAGCGCCGACCTGCTGGCGCTGGATGCCCAGGTGACGGATTGCAATTCGGCGCTGTTCGACGTCGCCCACGGTTTTCGCGGCTGCATCGCCGGCTGTCACGAGATCCTTCGCCGTCAGGGATTGTTGAAGGGCATCTGGTGCCTGGATCCGGAGGAGGGGTTGAGCCCGGGACAGGCCGAGGAGCTGACTCGCGTGTCGCAATCCTATCCGCATCTCACCGATGATGCGTTCGTCGCCGCCAACCTGGAGCGCTGGCTCTCGGGCGACGGCAAGGCCCCGTTGAAGGAGCAGGCGGCATGATGAGGACCGTGCACTGGCTGGTCGCGCGCCTGCCGACCGTATCGCTTTTCGTTATCCTGTTGATCGCCTGGCAACTCGCCGTCTCGTTCGGCGGTATCCGCGAATACCTGCTGCCGTCGCCGGCCTCGGTGTTCGCCGCGCTGACCAAGGGCGAGATTCCCTGGAGCCGTCACATCTGGGTCACGGCGGTGGAGATCCTCGGTGCCTTCGCCATCGCGGCGGTGGCCGGCGTGTTCCTGGGAACGATGATCGCGTGGTCGCGCATCATCTCGCAGGCGCTGATGCCGTTCCTGGTTTTCGTGAACACCCTGCCGAAGGTGGCGGTGGCGCCGCTGTTTTTGATCTGGATGGGATACGGCATCCTGCCGAACATGCTGATCGGCGCGATGATCGGCTTCTTCCCGGTGGTCATCAACACCGCGGTCGGCCTGACCCAGATCGATCGCGACCTGCTGGATCTGGGCCGCGTGTTCAGCGCGCCGAAATGGAAGGTCTTCGTCAAAATCCGAATCCCGAATGCCTATCCGTTCATTCTCAGCGCGTTGAAGATCACCGCCACCTCGGCGGTCGTTGGCGCCATCGTCGGCGAGTTCGTCGCCTCGCAGCGCGGCCTCGGCTACGTGATCATCGCGACCCAGAGCAGCATGGACACCGCGGTGGCCTTTGCCGCCCTGTTCTGGATTTCGCTGGTGGGCCTTGTAACTTTCGGGATTGTGGCGATGCTGACGCGCGTTCTCACGCCATGGGCCGAGAACGGCGATAACCCCTGACGGGCATAACTAACAGAGTGGGAGGGTAGCGATGAAACGGTTCAAGACGTTGCTGGGCGCGCTGATGACATTGACGCTCGCGGGCGCTTCCGCCGCCCAGGCGCAGGAGAAATTCAAGTTCGCCCTGAACTGGTTTCCGGTGGGCGATCACACCGCCTATTGGGTGGCGCTCGACAAGGGCTATTACGCCAAGGCCGGCCTTGACGTGACGCTGGAGAACTCGAAGGGATCGGGCGACTCCATCGCGAAGGTCGATACCGGCCGCGCCGACGCCGGCCTCGCCGACGCCGCCGTGATCATCGCCGCCGTCTCGCGCGGCGCCAAGATCAAGACCGTGGGCATGGTCTTCGACAAGACGCCGCTGAACGTCTTCAGCCGCCCGGACATGCCGATCCGCACGCCGAAGGAACTGGAGGGTCATACCATCGCCGCGCCGCCGGGTGACGGCCAGCGCCAGATCTGGCCGGCCTTCGCCAAGCTCCACGGCGTCGACATGGACAAGGTCACCTGGGTGAATGTCGAGCCTTCGGCCAAGGTGGCGGCGGTGAGCGAGAAGCGCGTCGACGCCGTGGCCGACTATCTCACCGGCCAGCCGAACTATGACAAGGCGATGGGCGGCCCCGGCACGGCGGTGATGATGCCCTGGGCCGATTTCGGCTTCGACATGTATTCGATGTCGATCATGGCCAGCGAAGATACCATGAAGAACCGGCCGAAAGCTTTGAAGGCTTTTCTTGAGGCTTCCTATCAGGGCTGGCGCGACGTGATGGCCGATCCCGAGGGCTCGATCGCCATCTACAAGAAGCGCGTGCCGGAAATCAACGTGGACTACATCAGGGCCAACACCAAGCTCGGCCTCAGCCTGATGAACACCGAACGCTATCGGCAGCACGGCATCGGCTGGATGGAGCCCAAGAAGATGTGCGCTTCGGTCGATCTGGTGAACACGTATATGGGCCTCAAAAAGACCGTCGCCTGCGACGACGTCTACACCAACGACTTCCTGACGAAAGTGTCGGTGCCGGACAATTTCAAGTGAGCCCGGACATCATCCGAACCGGTGCGTAGGGAGGCCGTGCGTTGAACGACGAGGTAATCCAGCTCGACCGGGTTGGGATGATCTATCAGGCGGCGAGTGGTCCCGTCGAAGCGTTGAGCGATATTTCGCTCAACGTTCACCGGGGCGAATTCATCGCCCTTGTCGGCCCGTCCGGCTGCGGCAAGTCGACCCTGCTGCGCATCGTCGCCGGACTGCGACCGGCGACGCGCGGCTCGGTGAAGGTGAACGGGGCTGAAGTCACCAAGCCGATCGCCGCGGTCGGCATGGTGTTTCAGGCCGCGGTTTTGCTGCGTTGGCGCACCATCCTCGACAATGTGCTTCTGCCCGCGGAACTGGCGGGCCTTGATCCGAGGAAGTATCGCGAACGCGCCTTCGAACTGCTGCGTCTCACCGGCCTTCAGGATTTCGCCAACAAGCGGCCGACCGAACTGTCGGGGGGCATGCAGCAGCGCGCCTCGCTCTGCCGCGCCTTGTTGCTCGATCCGCCGTTGCTCTTGATGGATGAGCCGTTCGGAGCGCTGGACGCCATGACGCGCGACGATATGAACCTGGAACTGTTGCGGATCTGGGGGGAAAGCTCGGAGCAGCGCAAGACCATCCTGTTCGTGACGCACTCGATCCAGGAGGCGGTGTTCATGGCCGATCGCGTGGTGGTGATGTCCGCCCGCCCCGGCCGTATCGCGGAAATCAAGCCGATCGACCTGCCGCGCCCGCGCACGGTGCAGGTGCGCGCCACCGCAAGGGCGGGTGAATTGTCGCTCGACATCTTCGAGAAGCTCACCGGACGGAGGAATTGAGGCCGTGAAGCTCGCCTTGTGCAATGAGGTCGTCGCCGGCGGTCGCGACTTCGCCGCGCAATGCCGGCTGGCCGCCGCGCTCGGCTATCAGGGGCTGGAAATCGCGCCGTTCACGCTGGATGACGAGCCGCATAAGCTGTCGGCGCAACGGATCCGCGAAATCCGCGCCATCGCCGAGGACGCCAGCCTGAAAATTTCCGGCCTGCATTGGCTGCTGGTCAAGCCCGCCGGCTTGTCGATCACCGCGGCGGAGGCCACCGTTCGCGAGCGAACGCTCGACGTCTTGTATCATCTAATCGATCTGTGCGCGGCGCTGGGCGGCGAGACGATGGTGCATGGTTCGCCGGCGCAGCGACGCCTTCCCGACCATGAGGCGGACATTGCCCGCGCCAACGCGACCAAAATTCTCGCCGCCGTCGCCGAACGCGCCGCGCGCGCGGGCGTGACCTATTGCATCGAACCGCTGGCGGCGCCGGGCGCCAATTTCATCAACACCCTGGAGGAGGCCGCCGGCCTGCTTCGCGAGGTCGGCAGCCCGGCGCTCCGCACCATGATCGATTGCAGCGCCTCGGTTCAGATGGAGCGCGAGCCGCTGGACGCACTGGCGGCGCGCTGGCTTCCGACCGGACTGGTGGCGCATATCCAGGTGAACGACCGCAACCGGCGCGGTCCCGGTCAGGGAGCCGATCCGTTCGCGCCGCTGATCGCGACGCTCAAGCGGCTGAACTATCGCGGCTGGATCGCCGTCGAGCCGTTCGACTACGTGCCGGATGGCGCGGCCTGCGCGGCGCGCAGCATCGGCTATTTGCAGGGATTGATCGAGGGAACGCCGTGACGAGTCAGGCTCCGCATCTCACCGTTCTGGCTGTCGAGCCGTTCGAACGCGCCTACAAGAACCGGATGACGTTCCGTTTCGGCAACATCATCTCGACCGGCGGCCGGCAGGCGGTGCTCCGGCTGTTGGTGCGATTGGCCGATGGCCGCGAAGGCTGGGGCTACGCGGCCGAATCCATCGGCGGCAAGTGGTTCGACAAACGACCGGAACTCACCGACCAGCAGGCCGCCGACCAGTTGCGCCGCTCGCTCGCCATGGCGAGCGATCTTTATCGGGCCTCGACGCCGCGCACGCCGTTCGGCTTTTTCGCCGATCACTACGCCGAGCATGTCGCCGCCTGCGGCGCCAAGGGGCTGCTGCCCCTGGTCGCGAGCTATGGGCCGGCTCTGCTCGACCGCGCGATCCTCGACGCGGTTTGCCGGATCGAGGGGCTGAGCTTCTATGCGGCGATGCAGGCCAACCTGCCGGGCATGCGGCCGCACGCCATTATCCCCGACATGGCCGGTTTCGATTTCGCAAAATTCCTCGTCGCTCTCAAGCCCGCGTCCACCATCGCCGCGCGCCACACCGTCGGCATGGTCGATCCACTGGTGGCGGCGGACCAGACGCCGGCGGATCGCGTCAATGACGGTTTGCCGGAAACACTGGAAGAAGTTGTGGCGGCCTATGGCCAGCGCTATTTCAAGCTCAAGGTCGGCGGCGACCTCGAGGCCGACATCGACCGCCTAAGCAAGATCGCCGGCGTGCTGGATCAAATCGCGGAGCCCTATTTCGCGACCATCGACGGCAACGAGCAATATGCCGACGCTGGAGCCGCGCTGGAACTGTGGCACGCCATCGCGGCGACGCCGGCTCTCAAGCGCCTCGCGCGATCGACGCTGTTCGTCGAGCAGCCGATCACGCGGCAGGCGGCGCTTTCGACCTCGGTCAAGCCTTTCGCCAATGTGAAACCACTCATCATCGATGAGTCCGACGGCGAGATCGATTCCTTCCCGCGCGCCCGCGCGGTCGGCTATGACGGGGTTTCATCGAAGGCTTGCAAGGGGTTCTACAAGTCGATCATCAATCGCGCCCGCTGCGAGACATGGAACGCGGAAGGCGACGGCCGCCGCTATTTCATGTCGGCCGAGGATCTGACGGTGCATGCCGGCGTTTCGCTCCAGCAGGATCTGGCGCTGGTGAATTATCTCGGGTTGACCCATGTCGAGCGCAACGGCCATCATTTCGTCGATGGTTTCTGCGAGCGCCCGGCCAGCGAGGCCGATGCGTTCCTGGCGGCGCATTCCGATCTCTATCACCGCGATCACGGCAAGGTGCGCCTGCGCATCGCGCAGGGCATGCTGCGTCTCGCCTCGCTGGACTGTGTCGGCTTCGGCCATGCCCCGACGCCGGACTTCACGCAATTGACGGCCATGCCGGTGCCGGGCGGCTAGAGCATGATCGGTCTGGATCGAATTGCTCGCGAACATTCCGAGAGTCTGACTGGACAGGGGCGTCATCGTCCGCGAAGGCGGACGATCCAGTAAACGGTGCAGGTGCGAGGAAATCCGTCTTCAGTCCGGAACACTGGATGCTCCGCTTCGCGGAGCATGACAGCTTTTTGCTACCGGCTTATGGATTGCCGTTGGTCAACGCCGCCTGATATTGCGCGGCGAGTTGGTCGACGAGACCGGCGACGCTGGTAACCGCGCGCACGCCCGAGACCGAGTGCCCCGCGCTCCAAACGTCGGTCCAGCGTCGCAATCCGTCCTCGGCGTTGTTGCCGCCGAACTTTTCCCGGGCGCGGACTTCCGACACCGATTCATCGAGATTTGCCGGATCGAGACCGGCGGCGATGATCGACGGCCGCAACATGCTGGCGTCGAGCCCGGTGAAAGCCTTGGTCAACATCACATCGTCAAGCGTGCTGTCGACCAGCATCTGGCGATACGCATCGCTCGCCATGCTCTCGCGCGTGGCGATGAAGCCAGTGCCCATATAGGCAAGATCGCAACCGAGCACGCGCGCCGCCGCCAGCGATGCGCCGTCCGTGACGCCGCCCGCCAGCACGATCGGACCGTCGAACATGGCGCGGACCGCGCGCACGAACGCGAACGGATTGGCCCAGCCGGTTTGCCCGCCAGCCCCCGCCGTGAGCAGGATGAGACCGTCGGCGCCGGCTTCGAGCGCTTTCTCGGCATGCCGCAGCGACGCGATGTCGGCGAACACCAGACAGCCGATGTCGTGCAGCGGCGCGACGGCGGCGGCCGGTGACCCGACGCTGGTGATCACCATTTCGACCTTGTGGCGCACGAGACAGCCGAGATCATCCTTGAAGCGCGGCTGGCGAATGATGAGGTTCGGACAATGCGGCGCGGCCGGCCGCCCGAACTCGGCAAGGTTACGTTCGATCTGGCCGAGCCAGGTGTCGAGTTCCTCGACCGAGCGCGCGTTGGCGGTCGGAAACGCGCCGATCACGCCGGCCCGGCATGCCGCCGTGACGAGATCGACGCCCGAGACGCGGAGCATGGGCGCCGCGATCAACGGCAGGCGCAGCCGCGTCGTGATCGCGTCCGGCAGAGCATTGCGGCGACGGAGAGCATCCATTGTTACCTGCCTTTCCAGATCGGCTTGCGCTTCTCAGCGAAGGCCTTGAGGCCCCCGGTGCGGTCTTCCGAATTTAGCGCGCGCGCCGCAATCGGCAACTGCTTCGCCGAGTCAACGGCTTGATATAGACATGCCGCCTGCCAGTTTAGCCGATCAACCCCTTGGCGAAGGATTGCGCGGCGGCGATGAGGGCATCGATGCTCTTTCTTGAGCGCTCCGGGTTGGGCTGGGCCAGTTCTTGCAGGGTGAGACCGTCAAGCCCCGCGAAAATGAATCGAGCGAGCAGGGTGCAATTTGCGGATGAAAGACGCTGCGACTTGTTCCGTCCCGCCATGAGAACATCGCGATAGAAGCGCACATAAGTATCGTACTGACGCTCGGCCAACCATTCCGCATCTTCGCGGAGAGCATAGAGCGTGAGCTCGTATTGCACGATTTGGATCGATCTCGTTTGCGAGATGGCCCGCCACGAATTGCGCAGTAGTTGGCTGATGCATGTGTCGAGATCGGCGCCCTCCACCGTACCGAGGCCGCGCATCCGCTCGGCGATCCGTTCATTGAGCGCTTCGAGGACCGCGACCAGGAGCGCGCTCTTGTTTTCAAAGTGATAATGCAGCGCCGCAAGCGGCACGCCGGCCGCAGCCGCGATTTGGCGGGTCGTCGTGCGCAAGACGCCCGTTTGCTCCAAGGCCTGCAGGGCGCCCTCTATGATTTGCGCCCGCGTGTGATCACTTTTCGGGGTCGATTTCTTTTTGGTTGCCATCAACGTGCCCTCCGGCGAGCTCCAGACGATTTTCGCGAAAATTGGTCACATGACAATATTTGGTCACTTGACCAATTTTCGGATTGTGACATACTTCTAGTTACTAGGCCGCAACGAGTCACGGGGGGATAGGGATGGATCGGCGTCTGTTTCTGAATGGTGCTGTTGTTTTGGCGATTTCGTCCCGGCTCGCGCCCGCGAGAGCCGCGGCGGACAAGATCAAAATCGGAGCTCTGTTCGCGCTGTCGGGCCCGTCCGCTTTTCTCGGCGAATCCCAGGAGAAAGCATTCAAGATGCTTGTCGAGGAGAAAAATGCCCAAGGGGGACTGGCCGGGCGCAAGGTGGAATACGTTATCTACGACACCGAAGGAAACGGCACGAAGGCTATTCAACAATTGCGCCGGCTGGTTGATTCCGATCGTGTCGACGTTGTTTTCGGACCGAATACCTCGGCCGAAGCCCTTCTCGTCAAACCCGTCGCGGCCGAACTCGAAACGCCGGTTCTGAGCTTCAGCGGCGCGGTCGAGATGACGGTGCCGCCGAATCCCTGGGTATTTCAGGCCGTTCCCAACAATCGCGTGGCCGTGCAGCACTTTCTCGGCTTCCTCAAGCGAAAGAACTACAAGAAAATTGCGTTCATCGCTTCCACGGATTCTTTCGGGCAAGGCGGTGCGACATTGTTCAAACAGCTCGCGCCCGACTACGGCCTCACGATCGTCACGGCCGAGGAATTCGGCCTCCGCGACACCGATATGACGCCGCAAATTCTCAAGATCAAAAGCCTGAGCCCGGACGCGATGGTGATCTGGAGCATCAATCCGGGTCCGAGCATCATTTTGCGGAATGCAAAGGCCATCGGGTTCGACAAGGCGATTTTCAACAGCAACGGAGTCGCTTCACCGCAGTTCATCGATCAGGTCGGCGCCGCCGGCGAAGGCACGTGGCTTTCCGCGCCGCGCCTGCTGTCCCCCGATAGCCTGTCCGACAGCGACCCGTCCAAGCCGGTCGTTACCAAACTTTATCGGGATTATGTCGCGAAGTGGAAGAAGCAACCCGCCGCGTTCGCGGCCATCCCGCAAGATGCCCTTCTGGTGCTCGAAGCCGCGCTCAAGCGTATCAAGGGCGACGTCACTCGGAAAAACCTTCGTGACGCCATCGAGTCGGTCAGCGGCGTTGTTGGCGCCAACGGCACCTATACGTTCTCAAGTCAGAATCACATGGGGTTGGACGATAGTTCCCACCCGATGGTGATGATGAAGATTGTGGGCGGAAAGTTCGTCGTGGAGCCCTGAGCCATGGACGCGCTGGCGCAGAACCTCGTGTCCGCTCTGATCTCGGGCGCCATCTACGGCGTTGCCGGTCTCGGTTTCACCGTGGTGTACAACGCGACGAAGATCATGAATTTCGCTCAGGGCGAATTTCTCATGATGGGCGCGCTGATCTCCGCCTTTTTCGTCACCTCGTTCGGGCTGCATATCGTCCTCGCCATCGGGATCGCAACCATCGCGACGGTCATGCTCGGCGTCATTCTCGATCGATGGGTCATCCAACTCGGCCGCCGCAAGACACCCCTGAACGCGGTCATGATCACGCTCGGCGCGGCGATCACGTTCCGCGGGCTCGCGGTGGTCGTGATTGGCCGGGATGTTCTGTTCGAGCCGCCGTTCGGCGGCATTCCGACGATCACCTTCGGCAATGTCTACCTGTCCAGCCAGGGCGTCTGGATTCTGTTGATGCTGATCGTCTTCAGTCTCGGTCTGTCCTACATGTTCAGCAAAACGCGGATCGGCATGTCGATGCGCGCCGCCAGCGACAATCCGCGTGCCGCCATGCTTTGTGGAATTGATTCGCGGTGGACGTCCACGCTTGCGTTCGGCATCGCGGCCGCGACCGGAGCGATCGCCGGGGCTTTCGTGGCCCCGATCTCGTCGGCCTTCTATGAGAGCGGCCTTTTTTTCAGCCTGAAAGGCTTCGCGTCGGCCATGCTCGGCGGTCTGGGCAATCCGGTGGGCGCCATCATCGGCGGCATGCTGATCGGTCTTATCGAGACGTTTTCGGCGGGCTATCTCACGTCCGTCTATAAGGATGCGGTCGCGTTGACGGTGCTGATCCTCGTTCTGCTGGCGATGCCCGATGGCCTTTTCGGTCGCGCGCAAGTGAAGCGTGTGTAGCCCGATGGTGGTCAAGGCCGAGCTCAAGGCGGTATTGGCGGCGGCGGGGATTGTGCTGCTTGCCTTTGTTCTCGCTCCCAGCGATTTTCACCTGACGGTGCTCACCATTGCCGCGCTTCACGGCATAGCCGCGGTTGCGCTTTCGCTTGCGTTCGGGTGCGCCGGCGTCATTTCGCTCGGTTCGGCCGCCTTTTTCGGCATCGGCGCGTATGGGGTCGCCTTCGCCGTGCAGAAGGCCGGCATCCCGACATTCGCGGCGCTCGCGTTGGCGACATTGCTCGCGGGCGCTTGCGGCTATCTGCTGGCCCGGCCGCTGCTGCGGCTCGACAGTCACTACCTGGCGATGGCGACGCTGGCGCTGGGCGTGGTCGCCTATATTGTCTTTGGGCAGGCGCGTCCTCTAACCGGCGGTTTTGATCCCGGCATCACCGGCGTTCCTCCCTTGCAGATTTTCGGCTTTCAACTGGCCGGCCCCCGAAAGATGTATTGGGTGAGCTGGACGACGCTGCTGCTGGTCTGCGTCATCGGATTCAATCTGGTGCACAGCGCCCGAGGGCGGGCGATGCGCGCGTTGCGATCGTCGGAGATCGCGACGTCGTGCCTGGGAGTCGATACGGTCGGCCTCCGCGTGATGGTGTTCTCACTTTCCACCGCGCTGACCGGGCTGGCGGGCGGCCTTTATGCATTTTTCATGGGCTCCTTCGCCGCGACGGCGTTCGAGCCCGGATTTTCAATCGATATCCTGATGATGGTTCTGGTCGGTTCGACATCGACCTTGTGGGGCGCCGTCGTGGGGGCGCTCGCCATTACCATTCTGCCCAACCTTCTGGAGGGCTTCGAGCTCTACAAATTGCTGGTGTTCGGCCTGACCATGATGGCGATCATGGTGTTTTTTCCGGATGGACTGGTGCAGAGCGTCATCGACGGCGTCAGGAGTTTGAGACGCAAGCCGTCGGAGGAGACTTCGATTCTGCGCCGGCCCGGATCGCCGCTATGAGTCTTGTCATCGACAATATAACGAAACGCTTCGGTGGCATCGCGGCCGTGGATGGCGTCTCGTTCCAGGCGACCGCCGGCAGGATCACCGCGCTGATCGGGCCGAACGGCGCGGGCAAGACCAGCATCCTGAATCTCATTTCGGGGGTGGCGTTTGCCGACAGCGGCAGGGTCGAACTGAATGGCGAGGACATCAGCGGCCGGCCCGCCTGGGTGCGAGCGCGCAAGGGGCTGGCCCGCACGTTCCAGACCCCGCAATTGTTCGAAGGCATGACGGTGCTTGAGACGGTGATGGTCGGCTGTCATGGCCGGGCGCGCAGCGGACTGTTTTCCGTATTGGCGCGGACGCCGTCGGTCGAGCGGGAGGAGGAGATGCTTCGCAAGGAAGCCGAGCGGGCCCTCGACTATGCCGGCGTTCCTGCGATGTTGTGGCACCGTATCGCGGCCGAGCTCGCCTACGGAATTCAGCGGCGCATAGAGATTGCGCGCGCGGTCGCGATGAGCGCGACCACGTTCCTGCTCGATGAACCGGCCGCGGGTCTCAATCATTCCGAGACGCATGAACTGTCCGATCTTCTGCTGCGGCTGAAGGCCGATGGAAAGTGCCTGTTGCTCATCGAGCATGACATGGACATGGTCATGAGCATCTCCGACCACCTGGTGGCGATGAATTTCGGCCGCAAGATCGCGGAAGGCGATTCGCGCGAAATCCAGACTCATCCTGATGTTCTGGAAGCCTATCTCGGCGTGGAGCTCGACGATGCTCAGGGTTGATTCCTTGGTCGTCAACTATGGCGCCGTCGCGGCCCTGAAAGGGGTTTCGCTTCAGGTCGGAAAGGGAGAGATCGTGACGCTGATCGGCGCCAATGGCGCCGGCAAATCCACGCTCCTGAACGCCATCAGCAAGGTCGTCGCCGTCCGCTCGGGTCAGGTGTGGCTGGATCAGACGCCGCTGCACAAACTGCATGGATGCGTTGTCGCGTCCCACGGCGTGGTGCAGGTGCCGGAGGGGCGTCAGGTTTTCAAGGACATGACCGTCTTCGAAAACCTGACGATGGGCGGATATCGGCGGAGCGGGGCGGAGAACGCGGAAATGTACGAGAAGGTTTTCTCGATGTTTCCGAGGCTTGCCGAGCGGCGCAGGCAACTTGCGGGGCTGATGTCCGGAGGCGAGCAGCAGATGCTCGCGATCGGACGCGCGCTGATGGCGAGGCCCCGTGTTCTCCTGCTGGATGAACCATCGATGGGCCTTGCGCCGCTGATCGTCGTTGACATTTTCAAGGTGCTGAAGCGCCTCAATGACGAGGGACAGACGATCCTGCTCGTCGAACAAAACGCCCGCGCCGCGCTGAAGCTCGCGGGGCGCGCCTATGTCATCGCCAACGGTGAAATCACCCATCAGGGACAGGCGTCGGCGATGCTCGATGATCCGCATGTGCGGACGACTTATCTAGGTATCAAACACTGAGAGGAAGTAGAGAATGGCGCCCATCCGCGTAGTTATTTTCGGTCTTGGAACGGTCGGCCAGGAAGTCGCGCGCGCTCTTTTGACGAAGAAGGGCGTGCAAATCGTCGGCGCGATCGACAAGGGGCCGGCGGCCGGCCAGGATCTCGGAAACATCATCGGCGGATCACCGCTCGGCGTGACGGTCGCCGGCGACGCGTCGTTCCTTGAACGGATCAAGGCCGATGTGATGATCCATTCGACGACCACCAAAGTGAAGGATGTCTACGCGCAAATCCTTCCGGCGATCACCAGCGGCTGCAACGTCATCACGGCCGGCGAGGAAATTTCCAGCCCATATGTGTATGATGAGGAATACGCCACGAAGCTCGACGAGGTCGCCAAGGCGAACAAGGTTCGGGTTCTCGGCACCGGCTTGTGGCCGACCTGGATGGATATCGATCTGCCGCTTCTGCTCAGCGCCGGTTCTCGAAACGTCACCTTTGTCCGCTACGCTCGCAAATCGGATTTCCGGCCATACATGAACAGCGTGGTGGCCAAGCATTTCGGCGTCGGCGTCACCAGAAGCGAATTCGAGAAGCAAACAAGCGCCGGCGTTATCGTCGGACATGTCGGATTCGAAGGCTCCTTTGAGCGGCTGAGCCGCTATTTCGGCTGGAATATCGATGCCATCGAGAAGACCGTTCAGCCGATTTATGGCGATGACGGCATCTCGCATGCGGTGGAGACGTCCGCGGTCGCCAAGGAGAAAGGGCGCGTCCGGGCGGAAATGTCCCTGCACGCCGCCACCCGACCGGACATCGAGAGTTCGGATGCCATCGAGATCCGGGGCGAGCCGGATATCCATATGACGATCGCGCCGGCGGTCGGCGGGCCCCGCCCGGTCGCGAATGTGCTGGTGAATCAAATTCCGTTCTGCCTGAGCAGCAAGCCCGGCGTGGTGATGCGGCCCACGGTGCAAGCGTTCGCGTTCGGCGCGGACTGCGCCTCGTTGGTTCACGCCTGATCCCGGAGGGCCGCGCCATGAAGGTGATCTGGAACGACGCTCAGTTGGCTCATGACCCGCAGTTCTATCTGATCCGCGGCAAGGCCACATCGAGTTACGAAGTCCCCGGCCGCGCCAGAGCGCTTCTCGACGCTTGCCGGCACATGGGGCTGACCATCGCCGATGCGCCACGCGCGCCAGGGGCGGCGATCGAGCGTGTCCACACGCCGGATTATATCGAGTTTCTCCAGCATGCTGCCGAGCAATGGCGCGCGGAGGGAGGGACCGAGATTCTTCCGACGATGCATCCGACGCCGGAGATGTTTCAGGACGGCGCGACGATTCCCCGGCACGTTCTTGGCCGCGCCGGCTGGTATGTGGTGGGGATCGGTGCTCCGATATCCGAACATACCTGGACCTCGATTGCAGCGGCCGCTGATTGCGCGGTGGAAGCGGCGCGTCAGGTGTCCGGCGGCGTTTCCGCCGCGTATGCGCTGACCCGTCCGCCCGGACATCACGCCTATCCGGCAAGGGCGGGCGGCCACTGCTTCCTGAACAACGCGGCAATCGCGGCGGAGGAATTGCGTGCCGGCGGCGCCCGGAAGGTTGGTATCCTCGATATCGATGTTCACCACGGCAACGGGATACAGCATATCTTCTACCATCGTTCAGACGTCAGCACGGTCTCGATCCATGGCGATCCCAACTATCAATATCCATGGTTCGTCGGGTATCCGGACGAGCGCGGCGCCGGAGCGGGAGAAGGACACAATCTGAATATCGCGCTCGGCCGCGCGGCTGGTGACGACGAATGGATCGCGGCGATATCGCAAGGCCTGGAAGCGCTTCAGTCATGCGATGTGCTCGTCCTCGCGCTCGGATTTGACACGAGCAAGCATGAACCGCTCGGGTTTTTCGGCGTGTCCGATGACGCTTACGCGCGCGCCGGCGCGCTGGTGGCTAAAGCGCGCAAGCCTCTCGTGATCGTTCAGGAGGGGGGATACTGCGTCGAGGTTCTCGGCCAGCTTCTCACCAATTTTGTCACCGGAATGAAGGACTAGCCGTTAAGAGGAGTGTTGCGCGTGCCGGGCGAAAATACCACACGATCGGAAACGTCCATCGAGTGCGATCTTTTGGTGATCGGTTCCGGCGCATCCGGAATGACCGCGGCCATCGTCGGGCGCAAGCTCGGCGGCCTGGATGTCATTGTCGCGGAGAAGGAATCGGTTTTTGGCGGCACGACGGCCCTGTCAGGGGGATATCTCTGGATTCCGAACAACCCCTTGAGCCAAGCCGCCGGCGTCAGGGACAGTGTCGACGCCGCGCGCGACTACATCCGGCATGAAGCCGGCAATCACTTCAATGCGAAACATGTCGAGGCTTTCCTGCGTGACGGGCCGCGCATGGTGGCCTTCATGCATGACCAGACCGCGGTTCGCTTCGAAGCGGCGCCTGCCTTTTCGGACTATCATCCCGACGCGCCGGGTGGATTGCCCGGCGGTCGCTCCATCCTCACCCAGCCGGTCGGGGCTTCGATCCTGGGGGCGGAATTGTCCAGGCTTCGTCCACCGCGGCCCGAGCTGACGCTCTTTGGGTTGACGATCGGTTCCGGCAAGGAGCTTTGGCATTTTTATCGGGCGACCCGTCGGGTCGGCTCCTTCGCCTATGTCATGAGGCGGCTCGCGAAGCATGGCTTTGACGTCGCTCTCCATGGTCGCGGCATGTTGCTCACCAACGGCAACGCGCTGGCCGCGCGCCTTTACCGCACGGCCCGCGATTCCGACATTCCTGTCTGGCTCGACAGTCCCGTCAAGGAGCTGACGATCGACGGCGGCGTCGTCACCGGCGCCATCGTGCAGACGCCGCGCGGCATGAAGCGGATCGTCGCAAGGAGGGGCGTGGTGCTCGCGTGCGGCGGGTTTCCGCAGGATCTGTCGCGGCGGCAGCGGATTTATTTGCATGGCGCCGATTCGATCGCGCATGTGTCGGCGGCGAGTCCCGGCAATATTGGCGACGGCATCAAGCTCGGGGAAGCGGCTGGCGCGCGGATTGTCGAGGGCTACCCCAATGCGGCCGCCTGGGCGCCGGTCAGCCTGGTGCCGCGCAAGGACGGATCGAAGGGGCCGTTTCCGCATTTTATCGATCGCGGCAAGCCCGGTGTGATCGCGGTGCTTCGCAATGGTCGGCGCTTCGTCAACGAGGCCAACAGCTACCATGATTTCGTTCAGGGCATGATCAAGGCCACGCCGCCCGGCGCTCCGGTCGAAGCATTTCTGATTGCCGGCCACCGGACGCTGCGGCGCTATGGTCTGGGCTATGTGAAGCCCGCTCCGCTGCCGCTGAAGTCGTCAATCGATTCCGGCTATCTTCTGAAAGGGGAGACGATCGCCGAACTCGCGCGGATGGCCGGCATCGATGGCGCCGGCCTGGACGAAACCATTCAAAAGTGGAATTCGGACGTCGCGGGTGGCGAGGATCATTCGTTCGGGAAAGGCAGCACGGCCTATAACCGCTTTCACGGCGACCCCGAGGTGACGCCGAATCCTTGTCTCGCCGAAATTAGGGGACCGTATTACGCCATCCGTCTGGTTCCCGGCGACATCGGCACGTTTGCCGGTCTCAGAACCGATGAAAATGCCCGGGTTCTTGACGGCACCGGTGAACCCATTCCCCGGCTTTACGCGGTCGGCAACGACATGGCGAGCATACTCGGCGGCAACTATTCGGGCGGCGGCATCACGCTTGGTCCGGGAATGACGTTCGGTTTCATCGCCGGACGGCATATCGCCGGAGTTGGAGATCTCTAAAATCGAATTGCCGACTCTTGAGTCGAGTGGCTATAAGGTCCCTTGAGGGAGATCTGATGGCCCGATGGAGCAACGCAGTCGCCAGCGCCACCGAACTCAAGAAATTGAGGGAGGATGCGCTCTATCGCGAAGCCGCCAAGGCGTTTCGCAAGAACGGCTATCACGGCACCGCGCTTGAGGACATCGCCGAGGGGCTCGGGATCAGCAAGCCGACGCTGTACCACTACGTCAAGAACAAGCGCGATCTTTTCTATCAATGCCATCTGGCCGGCGCGGAACAGGCGATCTCGACCATCTGTCATGACACCGCCCTCAACGGTCTCGAACGGCTGCGCCGCACGATTTCGAGCTATGTTCAGTCGATGATCGGCGAGAATAGCTATAGCGTTATTATTCTTGAGGAAAAATCGCTAACCCCGGTTCAGCTCACCCGCGTCATCCATGAGCGTGACAAGTTTGAGAGTGCCTTGATCGAGATGGTCCTGAAGGGCCAGGCCGAGGGGTTGATCCTGCCCGGAGAGGCGCGATTTGTGGTGTTCAATGTCCTCGGCGCGGTGAACTGGGTGACGAAATGGTATCGGCCCGGCGGCCAATGGACCGTTGAGGAAGTTGGCGAGGGGATCGCCGGATTCGTCTGCCGCGGCCTGGCGGCGCCGGGCGTCGGTCCGATTCAAGGCAGCCGTCTGTTTACGCCCACCCTTTGATCGCATGTCGTTGCCTTTTCAGGATCGGGCGGATTTGTCGCGCCTATTATTCGACTTTAAAGTCGAGAAGCCGTTTTTGGAGTTGACAGGCAAGTCGCCATCCTCAAGATTCCGGCCGATTTTGACCGGGTACTGATCGTGACCACTGCGACCGCCAACCGAGCCACCCAGCAGGATGTGCTGCTCAGCGCCGACGCCATTTCAAAGCGATTTGGCGGCGTTCAGGCGCTCAAGGACGTATCGTTTGCGATCGGCCGGAAGGAGGTCGTTGGTCTCATCGGGCCGAACGGGTCGGGCAAGTCGACCTGCGTCAACCTGTTGTCCGGCCTTCTGCCGGTCAGCGGGGGTCAGGTCCGCTTCAAGGGCGATGTCATCACCGGGCGTCCCATCTACGACGTGGTCGCCAGGGGATTGGCGCGCACGTTTCAGGCAACCCAGGTCTTCCCTGAATATACCGCGCGTCAGAACGTCCTGATCGGCTGCCATTCGCTGTTCAAGAGCGGGGCTTTCGGCGCGATTTCCCGCGCCTCTCATGCGGTCAGCGAATATCACGCGATGGCGGCGCAGGCGGACGACGTGCTGGATTTCGTCGGCCTCGGCGAACGGAAGGAGCAGATCGCCGCGACGCTGTCGGCCGCCGAGCAGCGCCTGCTGATGATCGCGGTCGCGCTCGCCGCCAAGCCTGATCTGATCCTGCTCGACGAGCCCGCCGCCGGCATGGTGGCTGGCGAGCGTCGCGCGCTGGCACGCATCATTCGCGATCTTCCGCAGCGCGGCACCAGCGCGCTGGTGATCGAGCATCACATGGGTCTGATCATGGAAGTGTGCGATCGCATCGTCGTGTTGAATTTTGGCCAGAAGATCGCCGAAGGCACCCCTGCCGAGATACGCGGGAACCAGGCCGTCATCGACGCTTATCTGGGACATCGCGATCATGCTTGAGGTCAGCAACCTGCGCATCGGTTATGGGCTGGCCGAAGTCGTGCATGGCGTGTCGTTCGATGTGAAGGCCGGCGAATGCGTGTCGCTGATCGGGCCGAACGGCGCCGGCAAATCCACCATTCTGAAGGCGATTTGCGGTCTGCTGCCCGCGATGGGCGGCGAAATCCGTTTCGAGGGCCAGTCGATTCTCGGTTTGCCCGGCCATCGCGTGGCGCATCGCGGCATCTCGATGTGTCCCGAGGGCCGCCAGATGTTCCCGGAAATGACGGTGCTGGAGAATCTTCAGCTTGGCGCGTATTCGCGGCGGCGCGAGTCCATCAAGGACGATCTCGATGAGATGATGGCCTTGTTTCCGCGGTTGCGGGAACGGTCGAGCCAGCTCGCCGGCACGCTGTCGGGCGGCGAGCAGGAAATGGTCGCGATCGCCCGCGCGCTCATGGCGCGCCCCCGGCTCTGCATTTTCGACGAGCCTTCGCTCGGGATCGCGCCGCGCGTGGTCGATGAAATCGAACAGACGCTGCTCGCGATCAAGGCGCGAGGCGTCACCATTCTGCTGGTCGAGCAGTCGGTGTCGATGGCGCTGCGGGTCGCGGATCGCGCTTACGTGCTTGAGGCCGGCCTGATCGTGCTGAAAGGGCCGTCGGCGGACCTCGCCAAGAACGAAGGCGTGCAGAACGCCTACCTCGGTTACTGATTGTCACGGGAGGAGTACCATGAAGAAGCTTCTGACGTTCTCGATTGCCGCGGCGATGCTCGCGGCTGTTCCGGCCATCGCGGCCGAGAAAACGCTGTCGGTCGGCTATAGCGACGCGCTGAGCGGCGGCGGCGCCGTGTACGGCGTGCCGCAGAAGAAGGCGATCGATCTTGCGATCGAGGAAATCAACAGCGCCGGCGGCATCAAGGTCGGCGCCGACAACTACAAGATCAAGACCATCGAATACGATGACAAGGCGGACTCGACCGAAGCCACCAACGTTGCCCGCAAGCTGATCGACCGTGACGGCGTTCAGTTCATCCTGGGCTATTGCTGCTCGGCGTCGGGCGGCGCGATGGCCTCCTTCATCGGCAAGGAAGACGCGATCGTTCTGGTCGGCACCGCGGGCGCCCGCTCGATCACCTCGCTCGGCAACAAGAACGTGTTCCGCACCCGTCCGCCGGGCGACTACACCGGCGCCGCGGCCGGCCGCTTCATTGCCGAGCAGGGCGTGAAGACGCTGGGAATCCTGAGCGTTCGCGATGTCGCGCTGTTCACACAGTACCGCGACGCCTTGATCAAGGCGTTCGAGGAGGCGGGCGGCAAGGTTGTCGCTCTTGAGACGTTCGGTGGCCACGATCGCGATATGACGGCCCAGCTCACCAAGTTGCGTGGCCTCAATCCCGACGCGCTGTTCATCTCGGGTTATGTCGAGCAGGTCGCGTTCAGCCATCGTCAGGCCGCCGAGCTCGGCATCAAGGTCAAGCGTTTCGGCTTCTCCGGCGGCAGCCCCGAGCAGTTCCTGAAGGTTGCCACCAACGAACAGATGGAAGGCGTGTGGGATCTGCTGGCGGTGGAGTTCAACGCCGACATTCTCGGCCCGAAGGCCAAGGCGTTCGTTGACAACTACAAGAAGAAGTACGGCGAAAACCCGACGCCGAACACCGCCTATGCCTACGATCAGGTGTATGTGCTGCGCGACGCGCTGCAGGCCGCCGGCACGGTGACCGATCTGAAGAAGATCCAGGACACCCTGCGCAATCTGCCGGTGCCGAAGGAAGCCTTGCTGAAGTATCTGCCGATCGATGGCAAGATGTTCGACGGCAAGGGCCAGGCCTACATTTCGAACGGCGCGTTCCAGTGGACCAACGGCAACTGGAAGTTCGTGGCCGAGCTTCCGTCGGACGCCGTGGCCTATTCCAACTTCCTCAAGACGGTTCGTGACTGACGCACCGACCGGCCGGCCTGCGCGAGCAGGCCGGTCAGGAAACCTGCCATGATCATCGATTTCCTTCAGCAGATCTTCAACGGCCTCGTCGTCGGCAGCATCTACACGCTGATCGCGCTCGGCCTGACGACGATCTTCGGCATTCTGGGCATCGCGCATTTCGCGCATGGCAGCGTCGCCATGTTCGGCGGCTATCTCGCCTTCTTTCTGATTTCGACGCTGGGGCTCGGCTTGCTGCCGTCCTTCATCCTTGCGATGCTGTGCGGCGCGCTGCTCGGCGTGGTGCTCGAACGGGTGGCTTACTATCCGGTGAGAAACGCGCCGCCGATCAATTCGTTCATCATTGCGCTCGGCCTGACGCTGATCATCGAGAAGACCAATCTGCTGGCCTTCGGCGTCGACCAGGTGATCATCCCGACGCCGTTCAACCGCGTGTTCTCGGTCGGCGGCGTCACCATGCCGGAGCTGCGCATCTATGTGCTGCTCACGGCGGCTGTTCTGGTCGGCGGCATGACGTTGCTGATCCAGCGCACCTGGATCGGCAAGGCGGTCCGCGCCGTCGCGCAAAATCGTCCGACGGCCGCGCTGATGGGTATCAACGTCAATTCGGTCTCGATGTTCGTGTTCGCGCTGAGTTCGGCGCTCGGTGTCGCCGCCGGCGTGCTGATCGGCGCGCTGTTCGCCGTCGCGCCCGGCGTCAGCGAAGGGCTGGTGGTCAAGGGCTTTGCGGTGCTCATTCTTGGCGGCCTCGGCTCGATTCCGGGCGCGATCGTCGGCGGCATGGTGCTGGGTGTCACCGAGGCGTTCGCGGCCGCGTTCATCTCCTCCGGCTACAAGGATGTGATCTCCTTCCTGCTGATGATCGCTGTTCTGCTGGTGCGGCCCGAAGGCCTGATGCGCGGGAAGGCCCGATAATGTGGAAAGCTTCGGCTATTGCTGGCCTTGTCGCGGCGGCGATCGTCTTCCCGCTGATCGTCACGGTGAACTACTTCCTGCATCTTGCGATTCTGGCGCTGATTTTCGTCATGGTGGCGCAGGGCGCCAACATCATTCAGGGCTATACCGGCTACGTCTCGATCGCGCAGGGCGCGTTCATGGGGATCGGCGCCTATTCGTCGGCATTGCTCAGCATGCGGCTCGGGCTTCCGGTGTGGGCGTCGATGGCGATCGCGCCGATGATCACCGCCGTCGCCGCGGTGATCGCCGGCTATCCCTCGCTGCGGGTGAAGGGCCACTATTTCGCGATCGTGACGCTCGCCATGAACATGGTGGTCTTTATCGTCCTGGTGAACTGGATCTCGCTGACCAAGGGCGAGCCGGGCTTGCCGAGCATTCCGTCCCCCGAGCCGATCAACCTCGGCTTTGTCGAACTCGCATTCGAGAAGCGGCGGCCGTATTATTACCTGACGTTGACCGCGTTGCTGGCGGTGATGACGATCGTGACGCTGATCGTGCGTTCGCGGATCGGTCAGGTGTTGCAGGCGATTCGCCAGAACGAGGTCTTCGCCGAGGCCGCGGGCATCGCGTGCTGGAAGTACAAGCTGTTCGCCTTCGTGTTCAGCGCCTCGCTGGCCGGGCTCGCCGGCGCACTCTATGCTCACTACATGGGCTTCATCAACCCGACGCCGTTTTCGGCGGACGCCTCGCTCAACGCCATTCTCGCGGTCATTCTCGGCGGAAGCGGCACGCTGACCGGCCCGCTGGTCGGTGGCGCGCTGACGGTTCTCCTTCCCGAGATGCTGCGCGTCGCGGAAGTCTACCGCTTGATCGCCTACGGATTGATCCTCATTCTGGTGGTGATTTTCCTGCCGCGCGGTCTTGTCCCGGCGCTCGCAGATCTGGCGGCGCGGCTGCGCGGGAATAAGTCAAAAAGGGGTGCCGCATGAAGATGCATCTGGCCAATTTTGTCCGCTTCAACGCGCGGATGCACCCCGATGCCGTCGCGGTGAAGGCCGGCGGCGAAGCCATCACCTACCGCGAGCTTGACCGGCGCGCGGCCGGTTGCGCCTCGGCGCTCCGCGATCTCGGCGTCCGTGCCGGGGATCGCGTTCTGTTCATCCTGCCGAACAGCATGCGCTGGGTGGTGCTGTATCAGGGCATCATGCAGGCGGGCGCGATTCCGGTGCCGGTGAATCCGTTGCTTGCGGGACGGGAGCTTGCCGGCATCGTCAAGGATTGCGATCCGAGGCTGGTGCTTTCCGGAGCCAATGTCGTAGCCGATCTTCGGGCGGAACTGAGCGGCGTCGCTCTCCATGATCTCGACAGCGGGCCGGTTACGGTTGATGAAGCGGAACCCGCGCCGCTGCCGCAGGCGACGGCGGATGACGTCGCGGTGATTCTCTATTCGTCCGGCTCCACCGGAATGCCGAAGGGCATCGAACTCACCCATGGCGGCATCTTCTGGAACGTCCAGGCGTTCGCGTTCGATCTTCTGAAGCTGTCGGAGAATGACCGCTGCCTGACCGCGCTGCCGCTCAGCCACGTTTTCGGCCACACCTGTGTGTTCTCGACCTTCCTGTTCGCCGGCGGGCAGATCGTGTTGCCGGATCGTTTCGACCCTCCGGCGTTCCTCAAGACCATTCATGACGAGAAGATCACGGTCTTCATGGGCGTGCCGACGATGTATTGGACGCTGCTGAAGGAGGATCTGCCCGCGCATTACGATCTGTCGTCATGGAAGGCCTGCGTCGCGGGTGGGCAGGCGCTGCCGGAAGAAGTGCATCGGCGGTTCGAGGAGAAATTCAACGTGCGAATTTCGGAAGGTTTCGGCATGACCGAGGCCAGTCCGTCGATCGCCAACTGCCGGCTCTGGAA
>JBDHSX010000005.1:0-65056 GCA_039808365.1 Xanthobacteraceae bacterium
AGCGCGAAGCGCTGATCCGAGTGCTCGCAATGACGGAGAGGCCTGTGGCAGCCAGCGTAGGGAGTCTGGGTCCCCGCGCCCCGCCGCCCACGCCACTGTTATCATCGCGCCGCCACAGTCGTGCTATAATCGAGGCCGATTCATCAGAAGGGGTCGCAATGAAAACCCGCCTCGCCGTTTGTCTCGCCGCTACCCTCGCCGCCGTTTCCCTCACCGCAAACCCCGCTTCCGCCGCCCAGTGCGGCGGCGATTTCAGGCGCTTCGTCGACAATTTTTCGCGTGATGCGCAGGCGGCGGGCATTTCGTCCGGCGTGATCGCGCAGGCGCTCGGCGGCGTCACCCAGGACCACGCGGTGCTCGCCTTCGATCGCCGCCAGCGCGGCACCTTCAACAAGACCTTCGAGCAATACGTCTCAACCCGCGTCGGCGCCGGCCGCATCAAGGGGGGGCGCGCCATGCTGCAGCGGCACGCCTCGCTGTTGTCGCGCATCGAGCGTCAGTTCGGCGTGCCGCCGGAAATCATCGTCGCGATCTGGGGGCTGGAGACCGATTTCGGCAAGGGCGACATGGGCAAGCTGCCGGTGTTTCGCGTGCTCGCCACCATGGCGCATGATTGCCGCCGCACCGAGCTGTTTCAGGGCGAGTTGCTGGCGGCGCTGAAGATCGTGCAGCGCGGCGACCTCGCGCTCGGCGACATGATCGGCGCCTATGCCGGCGAGATCGGCCAGACGCAATTCCTGCCGTCGTCCTACATCAAGTACGGCGTCGATTTCGACGGCAACGGCCATGTCGATCTGCGCCACAGCGTGCCGGACGTGCTGGCCTCCACCGCCAACCTGCTGAAGAGCGCGGGCTGGCGGGCCGGCGGCGACTACCACGAGGGCTCGGCCAATTTCGACGCCATGCGCGAGTGGAACAGGGCCGTGATCTATCGCAAGACCATCGGTTATTTCGCCGACAAGCTGGCGGGGCGGTAGCGCGCCGCCGCGCCGCCATGGTTAACAGTGTGCGAACGTCATGCGCCGCGGAGGCGGCGAGTGGTGTTGATGTCTTCATTAAATCACAACCAAGCCGGAGATTGTTTGGTTGCGGTCAGACTCCGTTAAGCGCCGTGCGGGCACCCTGAGGCCAATTCGGGGAGAGTCATGAGCAGGACAATGTCCGGCACAGAAGGGCGGCCGCGTTGCGGCCGGGGCGCGCGATGTTGAGCATGCCGACGCTATGGGTGGTTTTGGTCGCGAACTTCCTGGCGCTGGGTCTGGTCTGGACCTACGTCATGCGCAGCTATCCCAATTTCCAGGCCGCGCGCTACTGGACCGCGGCCGCGCTGTGCATCGCCCTCGGCGCCGCCATCGGGATGCTTCGCATGGTGGTGCCGCCGCTGATCCCGCTGATGACCGGCGCGATGTTTCTGGTGATCGGCAGCGGACTGACGGCGATGGGCGTCGAGCGGTTTTACGGCCGCCGGGCGTCATGGCGGTTCAACGTCGTGCTCGCCGTCGCGACTTTCGCGGCGATCAGTTATTTCGTGCTGGTCGATCCCTCGACCTCGATGCGGATCTTCATCTACTCCGTGGCGCAGCCGATTCCGGTGGCGATGGTGCTGCCGCTCCTGTTCTCGCCCGCCACCCGGTCGAACAATCCCGGCGCGCGGCTCGCCGGCGTCGTCGCGGTGCTGATTATCGCGGTGAACGTGGCGCGCGGCGCGGCGAGCCTGTTCGACATCGGCGGCGTCGCCTCGATGGTCGATTTCAATCAGGTGCAGGCGGCGCTGGTGTTGCTGCTGGTGTTTCTGTCGATGGCGTGGAATTTCGGCTTCCTGCTGATGGCGATCGACCGGCTGCGCGGCGAGGTGGCCAATCTGGCGCTGTTCGACGAACTCACCGGCGTCGCCAATCGCCGGATGCTGCTGCGGCGCCTGCCGGAAGCCTGCGCGGTGTCGCGGCGGCGCGGCGAGCCGTTCGTGCTGCTGGCGATCGATCTCGATAACTTCAAGGCGATCAATGACGGCCACGGCCATGTCGTCGGCGACGACTGCCTGCGGCTGTTCGCGCGCACGGTGCAGTCGCGGCTGCGGCCGGACGATCTCTTGGCGCGCTCCGGCGGCGACGAATTCTGCGCGGTCCTGCCCAACACGACGTTGCGCGAGGGCGCGATGATCGCGCGGCGGATCGTCGAGGCCTGTCGCGCGCAGCTGACGCCCGAAGCGGGGCTGCCGGTCGGTCTCACCGCCAGCATCGGCGTCGCGCAATGGACGCCGCAGGTCGCGATGGCGCCGGATCGTCTGATCGCCGCCGCCGATCAGGCGCTTTACGCCGCCAAGAACGACGGCCGCGACGGCTACGCGGTGCATCAGCCGCCTCCGCCGGCGCACGAACTGCGGCTTACGGCATAGCGCGGCGGGCCGGCGTTACTTCGGTTGCAGCTTCAGCGCCGCCGAGTTGATGCAATAGCGCAAGCCGGTCGGCCCCGGGCCGTCGTCGAAGACGTGGCCGAGGTGGCCGTCGCATTTCGAGCACAACACCTCGGTGCGGATCATGCCGTGCGAGGTGTCGCGTTCCTCGTCGACATGGCTTTCGGCGGCGGGCCTGGTGAAGCTCGGCCAGCCGCAGCCGGAATCGAATTTCGCCTCGGATTCGAACAGCGGCTGACCGCAGCCGGCGCAGACATAGAGGCCCGGCGTCTCGGTGTATTCGTACTCGCCGGAGAACGGGCGCTCGGTCGCCTTCTCGCGCAGCACCGCGTATTGCATCGGCGTCAGGTCCTTGCGCCATTCGCTGTCGGTCTTCTGAATTTTTCCGGATCGGGCGGTGGTGTCGGACATGGAGCCTCCTCGTGGCGTTCGTGACTTTGCGATGCCGCGTCAGTCCGTCGCCTTGCCGGCATTCACCAGCGTCGGCTTCTCGATATAGCTGTCGGCGAACATCGTCTTCAGGTTCTCGATCTTCGGAAGATCGTTGTAGACGATATAGGGCTGGCGCGGGTGCAATGTCAGGTAGTCTTGATGATAGGCCTCCGCCGGATAGAATCCCCTGAGCGGATCGACCTTGGTGACGATCGGCTTGCCGAACACCTTCGCCGCGTTCAACTGGGCGATATAGGCATCGGCGACCTTTTTCTGGGCGGCGTCGGTGGTGAAGATGACGGATCGATACTGCGTGCCGACGTCCGGCCCCTGACGGTTCAATTGGGTCGGGTCGTGGGCCACCGAGAAGTAGATTTGCAGGATCTTGCCGTAGCTGATCTTGCTGGGATCGTATTTGATTTCCACCGACTCGGCGTGCCCGGTCGCGCCGGTGCCGACGATCTCGTACATCGCGGTGCTCTTGTCGCCACCGGCGTAACCGGACACCGCGCTGAGCACGCCGGCCGTATGCTGGAACACGCCCTGGACGCCCCAGAAACAGCCGCCGGCGAGCACGGCCATCCCGGTGCCGGCCGTGGCCGGCAGGTCGACCGCCGGCGGCGGGACGGCGACGGCTTTCTCGGCGCCCAGCGCCGGCGCGGCGAATGAGACCGTGAGCGCGACGGCGGCAGCAATGCCGAGACGCGGCGAAGCAAATTGGAACGGGCGCATGGGGCCTCCCGATGGTTCCCGAGACGGATCGATCCGATGGCCGATTATTGTCGCATGGCGGGGTATGAAAGATAGGCCAGAGCGCCCGTCATGGCGCGATGCTGCGGACACGATGGCGTGAGCGATTGTCGCCCGGTGCGGTCCAGGATGCAAAAACAAAGCCGCGGGAAAGACTCCCGCGGCTTCAAGTTGCGATATTTGTTCTTGCCGGATTACTGGCAGAGGTAGCGGTTGCCGTCGCGGGCCAGGAAGGTGTTGGAGGCCGGATCGTAGGACCGGTAGCGCTGGGCGCAATAGGCGGCGTGCTGCTGGGCCGCCGCGTTCGCCTGGCTCGCGGCGATCGCGCCGCCGATGATGGCGCCGGCCGCGAGGCCGCCGATCACGGCGCCAGCGTTGTTGCCGTAATAGTGATGATGGCCGTGCCAGCGCCGGTATTGCACCGTGTCGACCGACGACGGCGCGGCGGCGGACAACGCCCCCTGAGCACTGACGAGCGGCGCGGAATTCGCCGGCATCGCGAATGCCAGCGCGATTGAGCCCACGAGCAGCGCCGTGCCCGCCATTTTCGCAAAACGCATCTCAATTTCTCCTATTGGCCACATGAATCGAACCACTGGACCAAGCCATTGGATCAAACCTGTGGCGTATTCTTGTCCACGATACCCAGGTTCCGTGCGACGCCATTTTCCGCATGCGGCGGTCCTGGCGCAATAGGTTCCCGGCAGGTCTGTCGCGCATGGTGACCGAAGGGTTCAATGCACGCCGGCGATTTAAAGCACAACGCTGAGACGTTTTGCCGCGCGGGTGATGCCAGTATAGAGCCAGCGGGCGCGGCTGTCCTGAAAGGCGAAGCTTTCATCGAACAGCACCACGTCGTCCCATTGCGAGCCCTGCGACTTGTGGACGGTCAGCACATAGCCGTAGTCGAATTCGTCATAGGGGCGGCGCTGCTCCCACGGGATGTCCTCGATGCCGCCGGAAAAACAGTCCGCGCGCACCGAGACCTTGGTGACCCGTGAGCCGAAATCCTCGTCCGGCGACAGCCGCATGCTGAGGATGGCGGATTTCGACTTGGTGCGCGATTTGACCCGCCACAGGCCGCCGTTGAACAGCGCCTTCTTGCGGTTGTTGCGCAGGCAGACCAGTTTGTCGCCGGCGACCGGCAGGGGATCCTCGATGTTCTGGCGCTGCCGCACCCGCATGTTGTAGGCGCGGCGGGTGTTGTTGCGGCCGACCAGCACCTGATCGGCCTGCATGACGCGGTCGGGATCGAATTGGTCGCGGCGCACCACCTGGCTCGCGCCGAACTCGCCGACCTCCAGCGGACGGCCCTCGCGCACCGCCATCGACATCCGCACGATGGGATCGTCCTGCGCCTGACGATGCACCTCGGTCAGCATCGCGTCCGGCGTGGCATTGGTGAAGAAGCCGCCGCCCTGGATCGGCGGAAGCTGGGCGGGATCGCCCAGCACCAGCAGCGGGCACTCGAACGACATCAGGTCGCGACCGAGTTCGGCGTCGACCATCGAGCATTCGTCGATCACGATCAGCTTTGCTTTCGAGGCGGGCGCGTCGTCCCATAATTCGAAGCTCGGCTGTTCCTCGCCGGATTCGCGGGCGCGGTAGATCAGGGAGTGGATGGTCGAGGCGTTGTCGCAGCCCTTGTTGCGCATCACCAGCGCCGCCTTGCCGGTGAAGGCGGCGAACTTGACCTCGCCGTTGACGCCATCGGCGATGTGCCGCGCCAGCGTGGTCTTGCCGGTGCCGGCATAGCCGAACAGCCGGAACACCGGCGGCGTGCCGTCGCGGCCGGGTTTGGCTTTCAGCCAGTCGGCGACGGCTTTGAGGGCGGCGTCCTGATGGGGGGTGAAGGTCGGCATGGCGATCCGCGCGGCCGCGACAGCGGCGATGATTCGTCCGCCTCAAACTAATGCCTCGCCGCTCCGGCGCAAGTTCAGGGCGATCGCTCCGGCGCGGCATGTTATGAAGCCGTATGAAGCGGATATTGGTCTGGTTGTTCTATGTCGTCGGCGCGCTGTCGGTGGCCTATCTGCTGGCCTACATCTATCTCGCGCTGACAGCGCCGCGCATCACGCCCGGCGATCCCATCGAGATCTATCGCGATCCCGATGCGCCGAGCTATTCGATGGCTGCCGCCGTCGTGGGCGTTTGACTTAGGCGCTCGCGGGCAGGCTGCGGTAATCGCCGCTGCCGAGGCCGGCCGGGGTGATCGGCAGGCCGCCGTCGGCGTATTCGTTCAGCTTGTTGCGTAGCGTGCGGATCGAGATGCCGAGGATGTTGGCGGCGTGGGTGCGGTTGCCGAGGCAATGCTTGAGCGTTTCGAGAATGAGATCGCGTTCGACATCGGCCACGGTGCGGCCGACCAGCGCGCGGGTCACTTGTTCGGCGGCCAGCGTTGCGTGCGCGACGGCGGGCGTGGACTTCGCCAGATCCAGCCGGTCGCCGTCCGGCGTGAGAATGGCGTCGGCGCCGATTTCATCGCCTTGCGCCATCAGCACGGCGCGATGCACGGTGTTCTCCAGCTCGCGGACGTTGCCCTGCCAGCGGTTGGCGGCGAGCACCTGTCGCGCCTCGTTCGAGATCGGGCGAACGGCAACGCCGTTGGCGGCGGCGTATTTCTTGGCGAAATGCTGCGCCAGTTCCAGGATGTCGGCCGGGCGCTCGCGCAGCGGCGGCAGTTTCAGGTTGACGACGTTGAGCCGGAACAACAGATCCTCGCGGAAGGTGCCCTCGCGCACCGCGTCCGCCAGATTGCGGTTCGAAGTGGCGATGATGCGGATATCCACCGGCACCGGGCGCGCGCCGCCAACGCGATCGATGACGCGCTCCTGAATCGCGCGCAACAACTTCGACTGAAGCCGGACATCCATCTCGGAAATTTCGTCGAGCAGCAGCGTGCCGCCGCTGGCCTCCTCGAACTTGCCGATGCGCCGTGCGATGGCTCCGGTGAAGGCGCCTTTCTCATGGCCGAACAATTCGCTTTCGAGCAGATGCTCGGGGATCGCCGCGCAATTGACCGAGATGAATGGCCGCTTGGCGCGCGCCGAGCGGCCATGGACGTAGCGCGCCAGCACTTCCTTGCCGGTGCCGGATTCGCCGGTGATCATGATCGAGGCGTCGGAGCCGGCGATCTGCTGCGCCAGCTTGACGACCTTCGCCATGGTCTCGTCGCGATAGATCAGGTCGCGGGAATCATTGGCGACCGCCGCCAGCACCGCGGCGATCAGTTCCGGATCGGGCGGCAGCGGGATGTATTCTTTCGCGCCGGCGTGGATGGCGGCGACCGCGGCGCGGGCATCGCTGGCGATGCCGCAGGCGACGATCGGCACGTGGATGTGCTCGGCCTCAAGCCGCAGCACCAGGTCGCGGATATCGAGCGCGACATCGACCAGCAGAAGGTCGGCGCCCTTGCCGCCGCGCAGCACGCGCATCGCCTGGTCGCTGTTCTCGGCATGGGTGACCGAGGCGCCGTTGTCCATGGCGATCTTGGTGGCGGTGGTCAGTTGACCCTTCAGGGTGCCGACGATGAGAAGCCGCATGATTTGCTCCTATTGCGATCCGCGCGTCAGGCGCGCTCCGCCTTGATGATTTCGGTCATGGTGACGCCGAGCTTGTCCTCGACGAGCACGACTTCGCCGCGCGCGACCAGCCGGTCGTTGACATAGATATCGATGGCCTCGCCGACGCGGCGGTCGAGTTCGAGAACGGTGCCGGGGCCGAGTTTCAACAGTTCGCCGACATCCATCCGGGAGCGCCCGAGCACCGCCGACACCTGCACTGGCACGTCGAACACGGCTTCCAGATCGGAAGCGACGCGCGCGGCCGGTCGGTCGTCGCCGTGATCGGCGTCGTCCACGATCGACGGCGCATCGGCGGCGTTGAGATCCTGTAGCGGAACTTTGGCGTCGGTGTCGCTCATGGTGTCGTCCTCGTGGCGTTGTTGCGGTGGTACGACGCGACGTAGCGCGCGACCAGTTCGGTGATCTTGGCGTCGATGGCGGCGGCTTCGCGCACGACCCCGCCGTCCGCCCATTCGATCTTGCAGTCGCCAAGGGCGATATCGGGTTCCGCCAGCACGATCAGGCGGCCCGCGAAGCCGCTCTGTTTGGCCATGCGCTCGAAAGCCTCATGCGCCTGCTCGTACAATTCGTCGCTGATCCGGATCACCAGATGCGGCGTCGAGACCAGATGCTTGAAGCAATCGCGAACCAGTTCGACGATCTCGGTCAGCGGCTCGGCCGCGATCAACGCGCCGCTCAACTTGCGGGCGGTGGCGACGGCGACGTTCACCGCCTCGGTTTGCAGGCGGCCCTCGATCTCGGCGAACCGGGTGGCGATGGCGGCGATGTTGTCGCCGATCTGCTGGAACGACGCGGCGATCCGGCGTTCGTTCTCGACCTGACTTTCGCGCTGCCCGGCATCAAAGCCGGCACGATAGGCCTGGGTTTCGGCTTGCGCCACCTGCGCGGCGATCTCGGCCGGCGTCGCCGCGCGCTCGCGCGTCTTGTCGGGCGCGGAGAAGTCGACATCGAACAGGAATTTTGCCGGAGCGCCCATCAGTACACCATCTCGTCGTCGGCGCGGTTCTTGGTCAGCGTGATTTCGCCCCTGGCGGCGAGATCCTTGGCGAGATTGACCATCAACGCCTGCGCCTCGTCGACATCGCGCAGGCGCACCGGGCCGAGCGCGGCCATGTCGTCCAGCAACATCTTGCCGGCGCGCGACGACATGTTGCCGAGGAAGAAGCCGCGGACATCCTCGTTGGCGCTTTTCAGCGCGATGCCGAGCTTGTCCTTGTCGACGTGGCGCATCAGGGTCTGCGCCGATGCGGAATCGAGCTTCACTAAGTCATCAAACGTGAACATCAGCGCCTTGATCCGTTCGGCGGATTCGCGGTTTTCGTCTTCCAGCGAGGCGATGAAGCGGGTTTCGGTCTGGCGGTCGAAATTGTTGAAGATTTCGGCCATCACCTCGTGGGCGTCGCGGCGGCGGGTCTGCGACAGGTTCGACATGAGTTCGTTGCGCAGCGTCTGTTCGACGCGCTCGATCACGTCCTTCTGGACGGCCTCCATCTTGAGCATCCGGCCGATGACGTCGAGCGCGATGTTTTCCGGAAGGATGGACAGCACGCGCGCGGCATGCTCGGGCCTGAGCTTCGACAGCACCACCGCGATGGTCTGCGGATATTCGTTCTTCAGGTAGTTGGCGAGAACGTCTTCCTGCACGTTGGAGAGCTTCTCCCACATGGTGCGCCCGGCCGGGCCGCGAATGTCCTCCATGATGCCGGTGACGCGATCCGCCGGCAGATATTGTTGCAGCAGCCGCTCGGTGGCGTCCAAATTACCCATCAGGGCGCCGGACGCTGACATCCGCGAGACGAATTCGAGCATGAGATCCTCGACGACGTCGGCCTCGATGGTGCCGAGCGACGACATCACGGCCGAAAGTTCGCGCACCTCGTCGTCATCCAGCAGCGACCAGACCTTGCCGCCATATTGCTCGCCCAGCGCCAGCATCAGCACGGCCGCGCGCTGCGGCCCCGACATCGGCCTGCTCTTGGCGCGGTTGCCCTGGCGCGCGGCGAGGGAGGCGACGACGCTGGCGATATCGTTGTTGGATTGAGCGACGGTTTGCGGAACGGCCATGATCAAGCGGGCTCCGAGAGCCATTGACGGATGATGGAGACGGTTTCGGACGGATTGCGGTCGGCCAGTTCACCGACGCGATGCATCGACTGGGCGTGAACGTGGCCCTGCACCTGGGCGGCGTCGGCCATCGGCGGGGCGGTGTTGCCTGGCAGCAGGTGCTGGCCCGCGGGCGGTTGCGCGGCATCGGTCACAGCCGGCGCCGGGGCCGGCGCGGGAATGGCGGGAGCGGCGGCCGGATCGGGACTGAGAATGCGTTTGACCAGCGGGCGCACCACCATGAACATCACCACGAGGCCGAGCAGCAGCACCACCACCATCTCGATCAGGTTCATGACGTCGTCCTTGGTGAACGACAGCAGTCCCATCACGCCGGCCGGATCGTTGATCGGCTGAGCCGCCGGCGGTTCGGCGAATTTGAGATTGACGACTTCCACCTGGTCGCCGCGCTTCTGGTCGAAGCCGATGGCCGAGCGCACCAGCGCGGCGATGCGGTCGAGCTGCTCCTTGTCGCGGGCTTGATAGACCGTCTGGCCCTTGTCGTTCTTGACATAGGCGCCGTCGACCAGCACCGCGACGGAGATGCGCTTGACCCGCCCGGCCTCGGTCACCTCGGTCTTGGTGGTGCGGGAGATTTCGTAATTGTTGGTCTCCTCGCTCTTCTTGCTCTGATCGCGAGGGGAGGGGGCGGCGTCCTGGCGCTGGTTGCCGGGCAGTTCGTTGTTCACCGTCACCTGGCCGTCGCGGCCGTCGGCGGTGAGAGAGGATTCCTCGCGGGTCTGGCTGGAGCGCAGCACCCGGCCTTCCGGATCGAAAGTGTCGGAGGTTTGCGTCACCCGGTTGTAGTCGAAGTCCGCAGACAGTTGCACGCGGGCGCGGCCGGAGCCCACCACCGAGGACACGATCGATTCGATTTCGCCGCGCAGCCGCTTCTCGAAATTGACCCGGCGCTCGTCACTGGTGCCGCCGGTGACGGCGCCGTCGGCGGTGGCGCCGTCGGCCAGCAACTGGCCGGCCTCATCGACGATGGAGACGCGCTGCGGCTTCAGGCCGTTGACGGCGGAGGCCACCAGATGCCGGATGGCGCGGACCTGCTGCGCCTCCAGCGCGCCGCGGACCCGCAGCACGATGGAGGCGGACGGCTCCGGCGCTTCCCGCGCGAACAGCGGGCGTTCCGGCAGCACCAGATGGACGCGCGCCGCCTGGATGCGGTCGATGGCGCGGATGGTGCGCGCCAGTTCGCCTTCCAGCGCCCGCAGATGGTTGATGTTCTGGACGAAGCTGGTGGAGCCGAGGGTATCGGACTTGTCGAAGATCTCGTAACCGACGCCGCCGCCCTTGGGCAGGCCGCCCTCGGCCAGTTTCATGCGCAGCCGGGTCACCTTGTCCTTCGGCACCATCAGGACAGCGCCGTCGTTGCGCATCTCATAGGGGATCGCCTGCCGCTCAAGCTCCTTGATGATGCTGGAGGAATCCTCGACGCTGAGATCGGTGAACAGCGTTGTCATCTGCGGCGTCGTGACGCGCATGATGACGACGGCAAAGAACCCGATCAGCGCCAGCGTCACCGCGGCCATCGCGGCCAGTCGGGATGCGCCCAAGCCCTTGAGGAATGCGGACAAGCCTTGCACGAACCAACCCCTGAGATTCGGCACGGAACGCCGACTGGGCAAAATTTGCCCATGGGATGGTTTCCATATGGTTAACGGCGGTTAACGCCGATGACCAAATGCAAGAATGACTAAAAACCGGCCCCCGATCGGGAGCCGGTTTTCAGACGATTGGTGATTTCCGGAGGCTTATTGTCGATATTGCTGGATGCGGGTCGTGCGCAAACCGGCAAGACCATGTTGGTCGATGGAAAACTGCCAGGACAGGAATTCGTCCACGGTCAGCGTATAGCGACTACAGGCTTCTTCGAGGGACAACAGTCCCCCGCGCACGGCGGCAACAACTTCGGCCTTGCGGCGGATCACCCACCGCTTGGTTCCGGGCGCGGGAAGATCCGCGATCGTTAACGGACTGCCGTCCGGCCCGATGACGTATTTCACCCTCGGGCGATGGGGTTCGGTCATGGCATACTCACAAACACTAACCACTGAACTCACCATCGCAAGGTAACCGGGTCGGCTTAAAATTTGCCTAAGCATACCCCTGCAATTCGAATGTATCTGGAACCGGGCCTTGAAACAGGCGCAAAAATGCCCGCCTGAGGCGGGCTGAAGCGGCCGGTCGGCAACGGCTTACGAGCCGCGGCCGACCACCTTCTTGACCTTGTCGATGGTGAAGCTCTGGTCGCCAATCGACAGCGTCGGCGGGTCCTGAGTCAGGTCGGCGGCTTGCACAACGCCCTGGATTTCGGTCGAGATGGCGACGCTTTGGCCCGATGCGTCCTTGGCGGTCGCGGTCAGGGTGTAGCTGCCGTCGGGCCACTGGACGCCGTCATTGCCGCGGCCGTCCCACTGGAAGGTCTGATGACCGCCAGCACTGATCGGAAAGCTGCCGGTATAGACCGCCTGGCCGGTGGAATTGCTGATTGTGACGGTGACCGTGGAGGGCTTGGAAGCGCCCAGCGCCCAGGTCGCCGAGCCGTCCGCGAGGGTGGCGGTGGAGCCATCGACCACGGCGGTCGCGCCGACGAAGTTCAGCGCCTGGGTCGATTGCGCGGTCTTTTGCAGGGCGACCAGCGACGAGAGCTGATCGTTGGTCTTGAGTTGCTGCTCGACGCCGGCGAACTGCACCAATTGCTGGGTGAACTGGTTGGTGTCGAGCGGATCGAGCGGATTCTGGTTCTGCAACTGCGTCGTCAGCAGCATCAGGAAGGTCTGGAAATTGTCGGCGATCCCCGATGTCGTGCTGGAGGTCGAGGTGCTGCTTGACGATGTCGTCTGCGCAGGGGCCGAGACGATCGTGGTCGGAAGCGTTGCGTCCACCGCCATGGCGATCTCCTAAACCCTGATGTCGAGGCCGCGGCTCGCGCCCGCGGCGTGCATGTAAGTCGTATTGGCGGCGGCGAGCGGCGTGACGCCGGCGTCGCCGATGACCAGCCGGTGCGGTTGGCGTTCGGCATCGCCACGGTTTTGATTGCCGGAGGACTGATCGCGCAGGCTGAATTGCAGGCTGCTCTCGCCGGTCTTCAGGCCGGCGTCCTCCAGCGCACGCTGGAGCTGCGGCGCGTCCTGCCGCAGCATCGCCAGCGTTTCGGGCTTCTCCACCGTCAGATGCGAGGTGACTTGCCCATGGCGGTCGACGTCGAGCCGGACGTCGATGCGGCCCAGTTCCGCCGGATCGAGCCGGATTTCGAACCGGCTGTTGCCGGCGCGCGCGCTGGCGGCGATCTCGATGGCGAGGCCGCTGACGGGAACGGCGAGATTGGCCGTTGCCGTTGTCGCCGGTTGGGCTGCCGGGATGGTTGCGACGGTGGGCGTTTGCGGCGTCGCCAGGGGGGGAGCCCCGGGCGGCGACATGGCGTCTGGCGTCGCCGGTTGCGGCTGCGATGCCATGGTTGCGGCGTGATGTCCGCCTGTTGACGGTGTCGCGGAATCGCCGTTCGCGCGATCGCCATCCGGTATCGGTAATGCAGGTGCTGCGTCGGCGCTGGCGACGCCGGGATGCGGCTGGGTCTGAGCCGCGCCAGGCGGCGCGGGCGGCCGGGGCGTGCCATGGGACGCCGCCGGGTCGGCGGGCGTCACGGGCGGGGTGTCGCCGGCTTTGATCCCCTTGGCGGCCGCCGCCCCGACGACCGATGCCAGTCGGGACGCCGATGCCGGTTGGGCTTCCGCCGTCAGGGGCAATTCGGCGGCCGGCACGGGCGTCGTCGCGATGGTCTTGGCGATGGTGAAGTTGGTGGCGTCCACCTCGGCGGCCGCGCCCGCGACCGCCTCGACGATCGCGGCCGGCGCCATGCCCGGCGGCGTGGCTGTGGCGGACTCCGTCGCCGTATCGGTCGCGGTGGCCCGCCGCGGGCGGCCAGCGGTGACGTTGTCGTCGGGGCTCTCGGCCGGCTTGGTGGGTTTCGACGGCTCGTCGGCCTCGTGGCGGAAACCGTCGTCGCTTGTCGTTCCTTCGGCTCTCCGGGGCTGATTGGCCGGTGTGGCGGCGTTGGCGGCGGCGGCATCGCGCGAGTCTTGTACCGAAGGCGACGCGGGACGGGGCGATCGCGTCGAGTCCCGCCGCTCCGCCGTCGCGGAGCGGGACCGTTCGGAGGCATGAGCCTTGGCGTCGACCAGCGCCGCGAAACCGTTCGGTTCCGAGCGCGCGTTCGGCGCCGACGGCCGTGACGGCTCGGGCCGGCTGGAAGAACTCGCGCTGGACTCAGGAGCGACGCTGACCACGGAAACCTCGGTTCTTGAAACCGCGACTCTTGAAACCGCGTCTCCCCAGCAAGGAACAGGCCAATTCTTGAAAATCCGAAAATCGTTCTATATCAGGGATGTATGGAATTTCGGGCGCTGTGGCTCGCGTCCTCCGGGCGCTGATTTCTGCCCGGCGGCAAGATTTGCCGGCGGATCTGGCGGCGGCGATTGCCTCGCCGGGATGCCGACGTTATGAAGAACGATCTCCCTTGATCGGCGCGAGGCGACGTGCGTCCGCCGACCGACTTAGAACCTGACGATCGCGGGATGTCGCGCGATCGCGAGCAAGACCGGTCGATGCTGAACAGTCTGGATATCGAGGGCCGTCCGCAGGACACCCGTGTTGTCGTGGCGATGTCCGGCGGCGTCGATTCGTCGGCGACGGCGGCGCTGCTGAAGTCCGAAGGCTACGATGTCGTCGGCATCACCCTGCAACTGTACGACCATGGCGCCGCTATCCATCGCAAGGGCGCGTGCTGCGCCGGTCAGGACATTCACGACGCCCGCGATGTCGCGGAACGGCTCGGGATTCCTCACTACGTTCTGGACTACGAAAGCCGTTTCCGGGAATCGGTCATCAACAGTTTCGCCGAGAGCTACGCGCTCGGTGAAACGCCGGTGCCGTGCATCGAGTGCAATCGTTCGGTGAAATTCCGCGATCTGCTGGCGACGGCGCGCGAACTGGGCGCGGCGGTGCTGGCGACGGGGCACTACGTCGCGTCGCGGCGGCTGGTCGATGGTTCGCGCGCGCTGGTCTGCGCCGCCGATGCCGATCGCGATCAAAGTTATTTCCTGTTCGCGACCACACGCGAGCAACTCAACTATCTGCGCTTCCCGCTTGGCGACATGACCAAGCCGCAGGTGCGCGAACTGGCGCGGCGCTTCGGATTGACGGTGGCGGACAAGCACGACAGCCAGGACATCTGCTTCGTGCCGAGTGGACGCTACACCGACGTGATCGAACGGCTGCAGCCGGGCGCGATGACGCCAGGCGACATCGTCGATCTGTCCGGGCATGTTCTCGGCCGTCATCACGGCATCGCGCATTTCACCGTCGGGCAACGGCGCGGCCTCGGCATCGCCGCGAGCGCACCGCTTTATGTGGTGAAGCTCGATGTCGCCAACGCCCGTGTCGTGGTGGGGCCGCGCGAAGCGCTGCGCATGCACCGCATTCGTCTGCGCGACGTCAACTGGATCGGCGACGGCACGCTCGATCAGGCCGCCGCAGGCCAAGGGCGCGAGATTTTCGTGCGGGTGCGCTCGACGCGCGCGCCGCAGGCCGCGTGGCTGCGCGCGGTCGATGGCGAATGCGAGGTCGAACTGGTCGCGGGCGAGGAGGGTGTGTCGGCCGGTCAGGCGTGCGTATTCTACGACGCGCCGGCCGGACAAGCGCGCGTGCTCGGCGGCGGCTTCATCAAGAGCGCCGCCGCGCGCCACGAGGGCGCGCGCGCTCCGGAAAACCGGGCGCGCGATGCCGCGGTTCAATTCGCTGCCGCGGCAGTGCGCGGCTGATCGCGGGACGGGCGGGAGATGGCTAACGATATCGACCGCGCCGGCGTCGCCAAGGCGTATGGGCGTTGGGCGCCGGTCTACGATCTGGTGTTCGGCAAGGTGTTCGATCAGGGACGCCAGTCGACGATCGCCGAAGCCGACCGGATCGGAGGGCGGATTCTCGATGTCGGTGTCGGCACCGGCCTGTCATTGTCCGACTACGCGCGAACCACGCGGCTGTGCGGCGTCGATATTTCCGAGCCGATGCTGCGCAAGGCGCAGGAGCGGGTGAGGGCGCTCAAGCTCGACAACGTCGAGACGCTGGCGGTGATGGACGCCAAGAATCTGGCGTTCGCCGATGCCTCGTTCGATGCGGTGGTGGCGCAATATGTCATCACCGCGGTGCCCGATCCGGAGGCGACGCTGGATGATTTCGTCCGCGTGCTGAAGCCCGGCGGCGAGCTTATCCTGGTCAATCACATCGGCGCCGAGAGCGGCCCGCGCCGGGCGTTCGAACTGGCGTTTTCGCCGTTGGCGCGGCGGCTGGGCTGGCGTCCGGAATTTCCCTGGGCGAGGCTGGTCGATTGGGCGGCGCGGCACGGCGGCGTCACCCTGGTCGAGCGGCGGCCGATGCCGCCGATGGGACACTTCTCGCTGATCCGCTACCGCAAGGCTTGAGCGGCTTCGAAAAATCTACAGCCGCCCGTCGCGTAATTCAAAAATGCGATCGAACCGGTCGAAGATTTTTTCGTCGTGCGTGACGGTGATAATCGCGGCGTCGCGCGCGATGGCGAGCTTGCGCAGCAAATCCATGACGATGCCGGCGCGTTTGGAATCGAGCGCGGCGGTCGGCTCGTCGGCGAGAATGATGCGCGGGCTGTTCGCCAGCGCGCGGGCGATGGCGACGCGCTGCGCCTCGCCGCCGGAGAGTTTTGCCGGCATCGCGTGTTTGCGCGTGCCGACCTCCAGGTCGTCGAGAAGTTCGCTTGCGCGCTTCCGCGCCGTCGCCGTGTCGACGCCCGCCAATTGCAGGATGACCGCCACGTTGTCGATGGCGTCAAGGAAGGGCAGCAGGTTGTGCGACTGGAAGATGAACCCGATCTTGTCGAGCCGCAGGCGTCTCAAGTCCCCGCGTTGCCATTGTCCGTGATGCAGCACCCGCTCGCCGTCGAGATCCATCGTCCCCGCCGAGGGATCGAGGATGCAGCCGATGACGTTGAGAAGCGTGGTCTTGCCCGACCCGGAGGGACCGAGCAGGGCCACGACCTCGCCGGGAAACACTTCGAGCGAGATATCCCGCAGGGCATCGACGCGGGTTTCACCCTCGCCGAAATGTTTCGAGACGCCCTCGACCCGCACCAGCGGTTTCGCCGCATCGTGTGATGTCATGTCAGCCCCCGAGCGCCGTCGCCGGATCGACCCTGAGCGCGGCGCGGACGCCGAGGCCGCTGGCGATAAGGCACACCGCGAGCACCACCAGGCCGAGGGTCGCGACATTGTCCGGCTCCAGCACCACGCGCCGGGGGAAATGATCCTTGACGGCGACGATCAGCGCCGCGCCGATGGCGAAGCCGATCAGCCCGAGCGCCAGTGCCTGCTGCACGATCATGCCGACAATGGTGCGGTCGGGCGCGCCGATCAGCTTCAGCGTCGCGATCGGCTTCAGCTTCTCCATGGTCATCGTATAGATGATGAGCGCGATGATGACGGCCGACACGATCAGCAAGAGCGAGGTGAAAAGCCCGATCTGCCGCCGCGCCCGGTCGACCAGCGAGCGCGAGAGGATCACCTCCTGTTCCGCCTGGGTGAGCGCCGCCAGATGTTTCCAGCGCCGGATCGTCGCGGCGGTGGCCTCGGGGGAGGCGTTCGGATGCAGCCGGGCGACGACGGCGTTGACGATGTCGAGGTTGGCGCCGCCGCTGCCGCGGGCGAGCTGCACCCGCGCCGCCGCCGGCGCCAGATCGAATTGCAGCTTCTGCGCGTCGACCAAGGTGATGTAGACGGCGGGGTCGCTGCCGGAATTGACCTGATGCCGGGTCAGGCCGACGACGGTGAAGGTGTTGCGGCCGAGCCGGATTCGTTCGCCGAGCGTCAGCCCGCTCGATTGGTCCGCGACCATTTCGTAGTGACTGCGCCCGATCTCCCGGCCCTCGATGATATCCGGCGGGCCGCCGGGCCGGGTCAATTCATGGCCGATGACATACAGCCGCAATTTGCCGCCCTGGCGCTCGGTCTCGACGGTCTGATAGGTGAGGCTGCCGGCGGCGGTGACATCGGCGATGCGCGCGATGGCCTCGCGGGTGTCGCCGGGAATTCGCGACGCCTCGGCGAACGGGCCGCGCGTGTTGGCTTCGACCACCCACAGATCGACCGCCGGCGCGCGCGCGATGGTCAAGGCGTCGACCACCAGACCGCGATAGATGCCGATCATCGCCAGCACCACGCCGAGCAAGAGCCCGAGCCCCACGCAGGTCAGCAGGAAGCGGCCGAGATTGTGCCTGATATCACGATAGGCGAGGTTCATGGCGACGCCGCTTCGATCGCGCGCGCCGCGCGGCCCTCGCGCAGTCCGCTTGCAAGATGAGTCACGACGCGGGCGTTGGCGGGCAATCCGCCGCTGATCTCGACGCGGGAATCCTCGGTGCGGTGGCGGAACTGGACAAGGCGGCGATGCAGACGGCCGTTCTCGACCGTCCACACCATGCCCTGGCGGCCGTCATAGCCATGCACGGCGGCGGACGGCACCAGCAGCGCCGCGTCGAGATGCGCCACCGTGATCCAGAATTCGACCTGCTCGCCGAGATAGACACTGGCCGGTGGGTTGTCGCCCTTGAGATAGACCCGCCGCTCCTCGGTGACCCGGTCGCTTTCGAGTCCGATGCGCACCACGCGGCCGCTGAAGGTCTCGAGCGGCCGCGAACGCAGGCGGGCCTCGACCGGTTGTCCGACCTCGATGAAGCCAGCGCGCGCCTCGTCGATATGCGCGAGTCCCCAATAGCTGCCGATGGCGACGAGGGTGAAGATCGGATCGCCGGCCTTGATGACCGAGCCGGGCTCCTTGTGGCGCTCGATCACAACCGCGTCGAAGGGGGCAATGAGGGTCCGGTGCCGCAGCATGGTTTCCTCATAGGATGACTGGGCGATGGCGTCGGTCAGCTGCGCCTTGGCGCTCGCGGTTTCGCTTTCCGCCACCGCGACGTCGGCCTTGGCGACCGCCTCATCGCGAACGGCTTCCTCGGCGGCCTGAAGGGACACCACGTCACGACCGGCCAAAGCCTGCTTGCGCCGGTTGGTCTCCTGTCTCTGGATGAAGACGGCGCGCGCCTTCTCCAGGTTGGCCTCGGCTTTGACGATATTGACCTCGGCGATCAGGCGCGCGGCGTGGGCCTTGGCCACCTTGGCCTCTTGCTCGCCGGTGTTGAGCCGGGCCAGGATCTGTCCCTTGCCGACGCGGTCGCCGTGATCGGCGTGCAATTCAGTCAGGGTCGCGCCGACCTCGAAGCCGATCTTTGAAACAACGCGGGCTTCGGTGGTTCCGAGGCCAAAGATCCGGATCGGAACATTGCGCTCGATCGTCGCGGTCTGAACGCGGATGGGGCGCTTGGCGTAAACGAAGGCGGCCACCGCCAACGCGGCGACGACGCCCACCGCCGCCAGCGCGTATCGCACGGCCGGCTTGCGGAGGACGGTGGGGCTCTTTGTCCCCTTTCGCTTCTGCTCGGATAGCGCGCCGGCGGTGGCGTATCCAGGATCGTTCATGATCGCGCCTGTCTGTCACTGATCCGGATCTGAATCGGATGGCCGCTGCATTCGGATTCGTGCGGTGCGACCGGCGGAGTTTCAACGCTCGATATATATTCAATATTTTGAATGTATGCAACTCTGATGGATCACGCAAACCGCACGACGATTGAAGCTCGCTTGACGCGCGAGAAGCTCGTCAGCCGGTCTTGATCGGCTCCATCAGTTCGATCCGGTTGCCGAACGGATCGTCGACATAACGGCGCTCATATCCCTCAAGCGGTTGGTCCTCGACGACTCTATAACCGCGCGCGCCAAGCCGTTCGATCAATGCCGCAAGGTCCGACACGATCAAGGCGGGATGGGCCTTCTTCGCGGCCCGGAAATCCGCTTCGACGCCAAGATGGATCTTCACCGGTCCGCTCTCGAACCAGCATCCGCCACGCCGCGCGAGGTGCGGCGGCTTGTCGACCTCGGAAAGTCCGAGCGTGTCCGCATAGAAGGCGCGCGCGTCATCCTCGCGTCCAGCCGGCATTGCAAGCTGTACGTGGTCGATCCGCTCGATCCGCATCCTTCGCCGCTCCGAAACCGCTCGTGGCCAAGAATTTATTCTTGCCGGCGATTGGTCGCAATCCTGGGCAAGGATTATTGAATCCGACCGCCGCGCAAGGTCAGGCGCCGGACATCGCGATAGGGGCGCGGGAGGCCACCGACGTCGATGTCGACCTCGACGATCCACAAGCCGTCATGCGCCGCGACCGGCGCACCGAGAGCGCCGTCCGGCTGCGGCGTCAACTCGGCCTTGATATCCTCGGCGGCATAGGCGGGCCGGCGAAAATTCGCGATCCCGTGCTTGGCGGCCACCACGTTGCCGGCCTTGTCGGTCAGGCGATAGCTGATCTGACCGTCGGCGATGGTCAGCTCCGAGGTCCAGCCCAGCGCCGCCTGCGCGCGGCCTTCAGCCGCCTTCTGGTTGAATTTCTGGCTGGCCACATAGGTGTTTTCGACCACGAATCCGGTCCAGCTCGAACTGGCCAGGAACGCCATCGTCAAATTGACGGTAATGATGACCCCGAAGAAGGCCACCATGATGGCCAGCATGTGCCAGCCAGTGAATTCGCGGGGTCTGCTCGCTGTGCTCATCTGCTGAAATCCGGCGCGTCGAAGGTTGCCTTGTAGTGATCCTGTTCGGGGCTCGCCTTGTCCTTTACCTCGAAGGTGAAGTGCTGCGACGGGCCCGTGATGTTCTCGCGCGGCTGGCGCACGTAGACTTTCAGGGTCTTGAGCCGGTCTGGCTCGACCTCGACGGCGAAGGAGCGTTCGGCCGACACATGATCCATGCCGACCACGCTCATTTCCGCGCCCGGCAACCCTTGCAGCGTCACGATGATGGTGCGCGGCTCGGGAATCATGTTGAGAAGCTTGACCGTGTAGCCGTTGCGGATCGAGCCGTCGGAGAGGACGACGAACTGCGGATTGCGATCCGCCAGCACGTTGACTTGCAGCCGCTCCCGCGTGAGCAGGGCGTAAAGCAAAGCGAGGCCGACCAGCGACCATGCCGCGAGATAGATCAAGGTTCGCGGCCGCAGCAGCTTCCGCAGATGGAACGTGAAGATCTTGTCCGACAGCTTGCCGTTGGCGTCATGCACCCGGCGCGGATCGATCGCCGAGGTGCCGTCCATCGTCGCCAGCGCCATGTTGGACTGGTACTCTGCCAGAGTCGCATAGGCGATCAGCCCGCGCGCCTTGCCGGTCTTGTCCATCACGGCGTCGCAGGCGTCGATGCACAGCGCGCAGGTGATACATTCGAGCTGCTGGCCGTCGCGAATGTCGATGCCCATGGGGCAGACCGCGACGCAGGCGTTGCAGTCGACGCAGTCGCCGACCGCCTGTCCCGCGGCCGCCGCCTTCTTGGCGTGGCGCGTGCGCGGTTCGCCGCGCCAGTCGTTATAGGTGACGGTCAGCGAATTCTCGTCCAGCATCGCCGCCTGAATCCGCGGCCAGGGGCACATGTAGGTGCAGACCTGTTCGCGCATCAACCCGCCGAACACGTAAGTGGTGCCGGTCAGGATCGCGACGGTGATGTAGGCGACCGCCGGGGCTTGGCCGGTGACGAGATTGCGCAGCAGTGTCGGCGCGTCGGCGAAGTAGAAGATCCAGGCGCCACCCGTCGCCACCGCGATCATCAGCCAGATCACGTGCTTGGACACCCGCTTGAACAGCTTGCCGGGCGACCACGGCGCGGTGTCGAGCTTGATGCGGGCGTTGCGGTCGCCCTCGACGGCGCGTTCGACCACGAGAAACAGGTCGACCCACACCGTTTGCGGACAGGTGTAGCCGCACCAGGCGCGCCCCACCGTCGACGTCACCAGGAAAAGCCCGAACCCCGCCATGATGAGCAGGCCGGCGACGAAGTAGAATTCCTGCGGCCAGATTTCGATCGGAAAAAAGTAGAACCGCCGGTTGGCGAGATCGATCAGCACGCCCTGATCGGGCGCGTAGGGCCCACGATTCCAGCGCAGCCACGGCGTCAGATAATAGATGCCGAGCGTGATCGCCATCACGATCCACTTGAAACGCCGGAAGCGGCCCTCGGCTCTTTTCGGGAAGATTTTCTTGCGGGCTGCATAGAGCGGCTGGCGCACGCGCGCGGAATTCACCGCTGCGGCGTCAAACGTCTCGATCTCCGTCGCTTCCGACATCGTCTTGGTCTCCTGCGGAGCTTCCGGAGAAGCGCCGCTCATTCGCTACGCGCGACACCCGGCGGCGCGCGCCCCTCGCGAGGCCGGCCGCGCGTGGCCGGATTCTCGCAATACGGGGGACGCGAGTCTACTATTCACCGCCGCCGAGCGAATGGACATACACCGTCAATTCCTTGACCGTGGTATCCCCGAGACGCACGCCCCAGGCCGGCATGACGCCGTGTCGCGGCGATCTCACCTGCGCGGCGATCGCCGCCGGTGTCGATCCGTAAAGCCAGATGGCGTCCGTCAGGTTCGGCGCGCCGAACTCGCGATTCCCCTTGCCGGTGTCGCCATGGCAGGAGGCGCAATTCTGCGCGAAGATCTCCTTGCCGGCGGCGATGTCCGCGGCGCTGGCGCCCTCGGCCTTGTTCGACAGCGAAGCGACGAAGGAGGCGACCTGCGTGATCTGCTTCGGCTGAAGCAATCCGCCGAAGGAGGGCATTTCCGAAACCCGCGTGTTGGGGTCCTCGGCGTAGCGAATGCCATGGGTAATCGTCTGCTGGATCTGCTCGGGGCTACCGCCCCACAGCCAATCGTCGTCGTTGAGGTTCGGATAGCTCGGAGAGCCTTGGGCACCGGAGCCGTGACACTGCACGCAGTTCACCTTGAACGCGGCGGCTCCGGCCGCGGCGGCGAAGGTCCGCAGCTTCTCGTCGGCCAGAATCTCCTTGACGCTCTTCGAGCCGATCGCCGCGATATAGTTGGCCTTGGCCGCGTTCGCCGCAGCCATCTCCGCCCTCATCTCGCTGCGGCTGGAATAGCCGAGCAGACCCCTAGTCGACTCGCGCACGAGGGGCCATGCCGGATAGGCGATCATGTAGAGCACCGCCCATACGATCGTCGCGTAGTAGATGATCAGCCACCAGCGCGGCATCGGATTATCGAGTTCCCTGATGCCGTCCCATTCATGCCCGGTCGTCGAGACGCCGGAAAGCTCGTCGATGTGCTTGTCGCTCATGTCAGTCGTCCTTGAGAGGAATGCGGGCGGCTTCGTCGGCGAGGGAGCGGCTGCCGGGACGGAACGCGTAAATAATGGCGCCGATGAAGAACAGGGTCATGGCCAGCAGACCCCAACTGTCGGCGAAATGACGCATGGCGGTATAAGCTTCCATCACGTCCTCCTCAGCGATAACCGGCGGATTCGTCGTAGGTCGAGAAATCGACCAACGTACCGAGCATCTGAAGATAGGCCACCAGCGCGTCCATCTCCGTCAGCGCGTCCTTGTTGCCGTCGAAATTGCCGACCTTGGCCTTGGGGTAGCGGGCTTCCAACCCCTTGGCATCGGCATCCGGATTGGCCTGCGCCCGCATGTCGGCGGTGGCGTTGGCGATCATCTCGTCGGTATAGGGAACGCCGACCCGGCGGTTGGCCGTCAGCTTGATCGCCGCCGTGCTGACGTCAAGCGGCGTGTCCTTCAGGAAGCCGTAGTTCGGCATCACCGATTCCGGCACCACCGAACGCGGCGCGATCAGATGCTGGACGTGCCATTCGTTCGAATAGCGCTGACCGACGCGGGCGAGATCGGGACCGGTCCGCTTCGATCCCCACTGGAAGGAGTGATCGTACATCGATTCCGCCGCGAGGCTGTAGTGACCGTAGCGCTCGACCTCGTCGCGGAACGGCCGGATCATCTGCGAGTGGCAGGTATAGCAGCCCTCGCGGACGTAGATGTCGCGCCCGGCCAGTTCAAGCGGCGTATAGGGACGCATTCCCTCCACCTTCTCGATGGTGTTCTGGAGGTAGAACAGCGGCGCGATCTCGACGATGCCGCCGACCGTGACCACGGCGAGCGAGGCGATCAAGAGCCATGTCGCGCTCTTTTCGAGCTTGGTGTGGTTGCTCAGAATGGACATGCGGTGCGCTCCTTACTGGGCGGGCTGCATGGCCGCGCCGCGCGGCGGCAGCGCCATGCCCATGGGCGTTTCATTGCGGACGCGGCCGCGGATGGTCTGGTAGACGTTCCAGGCCATCAGGAAGCCGCCGGCGAGATAGAACAGTCCGCCCGACACGCGCATCACGTAGTAGGGATGCATGGCGGCGACTGTCTCCGCGAACGAGTAGACCAGGAAGCCCTGTTCATCGTATTCGCGCCACATCAGGCCCTGCATGATGCCCGACACCCACATCGAGGCGGCGTAGAGCACGATGCCGAGCGTCGCCAGCCAGAAGTGCCAGTTGACCATGCGGATCGAATAGAGGCGTTCGCGTCCCCACAGCCGCGGCGCGAGGAAGTAGACGGCGGCGAACGTTATCATGCCGTTCCACCCCAGCGCGCCGGCATGGACGTGGGCGATGGTCCAGTCGGTATAATGCGACAGCGAGTTGACCGACTTGATCGACAGCATCGGGCCCTCGAAGGTCGCCATGCCGTAGAAGGCGATGGCGGCCACCATCAGGCGCACGATCGGATCGGTTCTGATTGCGTCCCATCGGCCCGACAGCGTCATCAGGCCGTTGATCATGCCGCCCCACGACGGCATCCACAGCATGATCGAGAACACCATGCCGAGGGTCTGCGCCCAGTCGGGCACGGCGGTGTAATGCAGATGATGCGGGCCGGCCCAAATATACAAGAAGATGATCGACCAGAAGTGGACGATGGACAGGCGATAGGAGTAGATCGGGCGGTCCACCTGCTTCGGAACGAAATAATACATCATGGCGAGGAACGGCACGGTGAGGAAGAACGCCACCGCGTTATGGCCGTACCACCACTGCGTCACCGCATCCTGCACCCCCGAGAACGCGGAGTAGCTTTTCGACCCGGCGAAGGAGGTCGGCATCGCCAGGTTGTTGATCACATGCAGCATCGCGATGGTGATGATGAAGGACAGGTAGAACCAGTTGGCGACGTAGATGTGCGGCTCCCGCCGGCGCAACAGCGTTCCCATGAACACGATGAGATAGGCCACCCAGACGATGGTCAGCCACAGGTCGACGTACCATTCGGGTTCGGCGTATTCGCGCGACTGGGTGATGCCGAGCAAATAGCCGGTCGCCGCCATGATGATGAAGAACTGGTAGCCCCAGAACACGAACCAGACCATGTCGCCGCCGAACAGCCGCGCGCGGCAGGTGCGCTGCACGACATAGAACGAACTGGCAATCAGGGCGTTGCCGCCAAACGCGAAAATCACCGCCGAGGTATGCAGCGGGCGGACACGGCCGAAATTCAGCCAGGGCTCGAAGTTGAGGTCGGGAAAGGCGAGCTGGATGGCGATGACAACGCCGACGAGAAAACCGACGACGCCCCAGAACACCGTGGCGATGACGCCGTAGCGAATCGGTTCGTCCATATAGGTGTCGTCGTCGACGACGACCGGCGGTTGCGGTGCGAAGCTGGTCTTCCGCATCAGAACGATGGTGAAGGCCGCGAGCACGAAAGCCGCGATCCACATGTGATTCCGGAACGGCTCATCGACGGCAAAAGCCGCGCCCATGACCGCGACGTAACACAGTCCTCCCGCGAGGATGATCCCCGAGCCGTACTTCATGAAGTGATCCCCCGATAAGAATTCGCAATAACCGGCGCGGCCCGGAGCGCGCGCGCCAGATTAGAGCCGTTATAGGCATGATGGAGGTTCGCCACTTGCGCAAGATCAAACAGAAAAAATGTCACTATAATACATGTTCTGGCCGCGCTGAGCCGCGTTCGGCGCAACGGTCACAGAGCGGGCAATTCCGGCAATTGTCCCAAGCGCACCCGATCGGGGATAGTTCGTCATTGCGTCCGATATTTTTTGATGCGGCGGCAATCGCCGCCGGTAACGACGGCGCCGGTTCAGGACGGCGCCGTCCCGACTTCGGCTTCGGCCGGCGGCAGTGTCTGCTGGCCTCCCCGCAGCACGACATAGATCGCCGGGATGACGAGCACGGTCAGGGCCGTTGACGAGGCGAGGCCGAACAGCAGCGAGATCGCAAGCCCCTGGAAGATCGGATCGGTGAGGATGACGGCCGCGCCGATCATCGCCGCGATCGCGGTCAGGAGGATCGGCTTGAAGCGGATCGCCCCCGCCTCCAGCAGCACCTCGACCAGCGGCCGGTCGGGCCGGCGCGCGTGGCGGATGAAGTCCACCAGCAGGATCGAGTTGCGCACGATGATGCCGGCCAGCGCGATGAAGCCGATCATCGAGGTCGCCGTGAACGGCGCGTTGAACAGCCAGTGGCCGAGCATGATGCCAATGAAGGTGAGTGGTATCGGCGTCAGGATCACCAGCGGCAATTTGAACGAACCGAACTGCGCGACGACAAGGATATAGATGCCGAGGATCGCCACCATGAAGGCCGCGCCCATGTCGCGAAAGGTCACCCAAGTCACCTCCCACTCGCCGTCCCACAACAGGGTCGGATGGGTTTCGTCGTCGGGCTGGCCGTGCAGCGCGATCTCGGGCTTCGGCAGATTACCCCAGTCGATGCGGTCGATTGCCTCGCGCACCGCCAGCATGCCGTAGATCGGTGCTTCGTAGGCGCCGGCCAGCTCCGCCATCACCATTTCGGCGGGGCGGCCATTGTGCCGGAAGATCGGAAAGGACGCCGGCTCGCGGGTGACGTTGACGACATCGCCGAGCTCGACCACCCCGCGCCCGCCGGGCAGGGCGTTGGCGGGCACCGGCGTCGTCAGCGTGCGCGCGTCCATCACCCCGTCCGCCTTGGGCAGCGCGAGGCGGATGGCGATCGGATAGCGTCCGCCGCCACGTTGCGAATAGCCGACCGTGGCGCCGCCATGGAGATAGCGCAGGGTGTCGTAGACGTCGGACTGCTCGACCTTGTAATATTCGAGATTGTCCTGATTGATCCCGACGCGCACGCGCTGCGGGGCGTTGTGGAAACTGTCGTCGACATCGACGATGAACGGCACGCTCCTGAACGCCGTGCGCACCTTGGCGGCCACTGCGCGCCTTGTCTCGGGGTCGGGACCGTAGATTTCGGCGAGCAGCGTGCCCAGCACCGGCGGGCCGGGCGGCGGTTCGACGACCTTGACGACGCTGCCCTGCGGCAGCTCGATGTCGCGCAGCCGTTCTCGGACGTCCAGCGCAATGGCGTGGCTCGCGCGCGTTCGCCCGTGTTTCGGCAACAGGTTGATCGCGATATCGCCCTGCTCAGGATTGGCGCGCAGGTAATAGTGCCGCACCAGACCGTTGAAGTCGAACGGCGCGGCGGCGCCGGCATAGGTCTGGAACGAAACGATCTCCGCCACCGGCGCGAGCCGGTTGACCATCATTTGCAGCACCCGGTCGGTATCCTCGACCGACGACCCCTTGGGCAAATCGAGCACGACCTGAAGGTTGGCCTTGTTGTCGAACGGCAACAGCTTCACCGTGACGTGCTTGGTGTAGAACAAGCCGAGCGAGGCCAGCGTCGCGACACCGACCAGAGCCAGGAACATCCACGCCCGCCGGCGCGTGCTTAGAATGGGTTGCGCGACCGCGACATAGAGCCGGCCGAGTCGTCCGCCGCCCGCCGCCTCATGGCCACCATCGGCCGTGTGCTGACCGCCGCCGAACTTCACCATCAGCCACGGCGTGACGATAACGGCGACGAAGAACGAAAAGAGCATCGCGGCGGACGCGTTGGCCGGGATCGGGCTCATGTATGGCCCCATCATGCCGGACACGAACAGCATCGGCAGCAGTGCCGCCACCACCGTCAGCGTCGCGACGATGGTCGGATTACCGACCTCCGCCACCGCGTCGATCGCGGCGTCAACGCGCGAGCGGCCGTCGCGCATCGCCCAGTGGCGGGCGATGTTCTCGATCACCACGATAGCGTCGTCCACCAGGATGCCGATCGAGAAGATCAGCGCGAACAGGCTGACGCGGTTGAGCGTGTAGCCCATGATCCAGGAAGCGAACAGCGTCAGCAGGATGGTGGTCGGGATCACCACCGCCACCACCAGCGCCTCGCGCCAGCCGATGGCGACCACGACCAGCAGCACGATCGACACCGTCGCCAGGCCGAGATGGAACAACAACTCGTTGGCTTTCTCGTTCGCCGTCTCGCCGTAGTTGCGGGTAATCGTCATCTCGACGTCTTCGGGGAAGATCTGGCCGCGCGCCTGGTCCAGCCGGCGCACGATCTCGTCAGCGATCACCACCGCGTTGGTGCCGGGGCGCTTGGCGATGGCGAGCGAGACGGCGGGCGCGCGCTCCAGCCCGCCGTCCGCCGTTCGGCGGATATCGGTGACGCGGTTCTCGGCCGGCGCGGTCGCCAGCACGACGCGGGCGACGTCGCGGACATAGACTGGGCGGCCGTCGCGGGCGGTGAGCAGGATGTTGCCGATCTCGGGCAGCCCCTGCAGGGTCTGGCCGGCGACCAGCGCGCGCTGCTGCGTCTCCTCGCGCACCGTGCCGATGCGGAACGAGCGGTTGGCGCCTTCGATCTTGGCGGCCAGCTGTTGCAGCGTGATGCCGTACAGCGATAGCCGCTCGGGATCGGGCTCGACGCGGAACTGCTCCGGCTGCTCGCCGACGATGTAGGTGAGGCCGATATCGGGCAGCTTCGACACCTCGACCTGCAACTCGCGGGCCAGCCGCGTCAGATCGTTGGCGCTCCATCGCGCCGCCGCCTGCGGCGTCGGGCGCAGGGTCACCACCACGATCGCCACGTCGTCGATGCCGCGGCCGACGATCAGCGGCTCGGGAATGCCGACCGGAATCCGGTTCATGTTGGCGCGGACTTTCTCGTGCACCCTGAGAATGGCCGCGTCGGCATTGGTGCCGACCTTGAACCGCGCGGTGACCACCGTGCCGTCGTCCTCGGTCTGCGAATAGACGTGCTCGACGCCGTCGATGCTCTTGACGATGGTTTCGAGCGGCTCGGTGACCAGCTTCACCGCGTCCTCCGCCTTCAACCCGTTGGCGGTGACATGGATATCGACCATCGGCACCGAGATCTGCGGCTCTTCCTCGCGCGGCAGCGAGATCAGCGCCACCAGTCCGAGCGCCAGCGAAGCCAGCAGGAACAGCGGCGTCAGGGGCGAGGCGATGAAGGCCCGCGTCAGATGGCCCGCGATTCCGAGTTTCATGGCAGCACGATCCGGTCGCCGTCGTGCAGGCCGGTGAGAATTTCGACCCGCGTCTCGCCGTTGTCGGCGAAGCTCTCGCCGAGGATCACGGCGACATCCATCGCGCCGCCATCGCCCGCGACGCGCACGTAATCGATGCCGTGCCGGGTCTTGATCGCCGCCGGCGGCACCGCGAGCACCGTGCGCCGGCCGACCGGGATCGACACCAGCGTGCGCTCGTTGACGAAATAGTCGCCGATGCCCTCGACCTCGACGTCGGCGATCACGCGCCCGTCGGCGATTTCCGGATAGACCTTGGCGATGCGGCCGCGATGCGCGGCGGCCATCCCGCTCGGCGCGTTGGCAAGGCCACGAGCGCCGACGATCACGTCCGCGCCTTGCGTGATTTCACCGGCGTGGCGCTCCGGCAGCGACAGCCGCAGATAATACGGCCCCGGCGCGATGCGGGCGATCTCCTCGCCGGGCATCACCACCGAGCCGATCGTCACCGGCACGGTGAGCACGCGGCCCGCCGCCGGCGCGACCACGGTGCCCTCGCGCGCGCTCTGCTCGATCACGGTCTTCTCGGCCTGGGCGGCGGCGACCTGATTGGTCGTCACCTCGAACTGCATCCGCGCCTGATCAAGGCTGACCTGGGTGCCGGTGCCGGTGGCGCGAAGCTGCTGCGCCCGGTCCAACTGAATTCGCGCGTTATCGAGCTGCGAGTTGAGCGCCTCGATCTTGGCGTCGGCGGCGTTCAATTGAAGCTTGAGCTTGTCGTCGACGACGACGGCGAGCGCCTGGCCCTCGCGGACCTGATCGCCCTGGCTGATGCGAAGCTCGCGCACCGAGCCGCCGATGCGGGCGCGCGCCGGCACCACGATGCGGCTTTCGACCTGGCCGAACACCGCCTTCATCTCGGGGATGGTGATCGCCCGGACCACAAATTCCGCGGCGCGCGCCGGCGCGACGCCGACAACCGGCGTTGCGGCAAGGAGCGCGACCAGCGTGCGCGACATTAGTCGAAACATGAGACACTCAATTTTTATTCGCGACGGCGAGGCTGAGCCCGGCCGCCGCGTTGTCACGATATGAATTGTTACTTGAACGCCATGCCGACGGGGCAGCCCATCTTCCTGAAGATCATCGCCGCCGGACAGAAACCGGTGATCGACGCCTGCATCAGGTTGAGCCCGACAAAGGCCGTCAGCAGATACCACCACGGCGACACGTAGAAGCCCAGCGCCAGCGAGGCGAGCACCATGAAACCGGCGAACAACATCACCGCGCGATCGACCGTCATTGTCATCTCCTTTTCGATTTGAGGCCGCCTAGTCGGCCGTTTCCATGTGGATGTCTTTCAGCTTCTTGATGCCGAGCATGTCGAGGACGAGATTCTCGTAGAAGGTATCGGCCTTGCCCTGCCGAATCTTGCGCAGAAAATACTTCTCGAAGCCGACCTTGGCGGCATGGACCCAGTAGCCCTGCGACGACCAGTTGACGTTGCGCGGCGGAATCTGCGGTTGCGCCACGAAGGCGATGCCGTCGTCGCCGAAATCGGCGAGACAGACCGCGTTCCATGTCGCGACCGCCTTCGGCGGCTCGCCTTTCAGCAGCGCGGCGATGTTCTCGGCGGTGGCGGTCGCCATCGATTCGATCATGAAGCCGGTCTTCGGCACGCCGACCGCGAGCGGTGTCTTGCCGACCGGCGGAATGGCGACGCAGACGCCGATGCCGAAGACGTTCGGGAACGTCGGATTGCGCTGATGCTTGTCGATGACGATGAAGCCGCGCGGATTGGTCAGGCCCTCGATGCCGGCGACCGCCGGCACGCCGCGGAAGGCGGGCAGCAGCATCGAGAAGGCGAACGGCAGTTCGTGGACGGCCTTGACCGAGCCGTCGTCGTTGACTTCCTCGACGTGGAGCTTGCCGGCTTCGACCTTGGTGGTGCGGGCGTTGGTGATCCACTTGATGTGGCGCTCGCGCATCGCGCTTTCGATCAGGCCCTTGGTGTCGCCGACGCCGTCGAGCCCGAGATGGCCGATATAGGGCTCAGGCGTCACGAAGGTCATCGGCACCCGGTCGCGGACGCGGGCGTTGCGCAGCGCGGTTTCCAGAATGAAGGCGAATTCGTAGGCCGGGCCGTAACAGGACGCGCCCTGCGCCGCGCCGATCACCACCGGTCCCGGCGTTTTGACCAGTTTGTCGAACGCCGTCTTGGCGGCGAGGGCGTGATCGGTCTGGCACACCGACTGGGTATGCCCCTCGGGGCCGAAGCCGGGGATTTCATCGAAGGCAAGGTCCGGCCCGGTGGCGACGATCAGATAATCGTAGTCGATCATCGCGCCGTCGTTGAGTTCGATGCGGTTGTCGTTGGGATGGACGCGCTTGGCGCCCTCCGGTCGCAAGGCAATGCCGCGCGACTTCAAGACCGGCGCGAGATCGACGACGATGTCGTCCGGCTGCCGCCAGCCGACCGCGACCCATGGATTCGACGGCACGAACGAATAAGTCGAGCCGTTGTTGACGACGGTGAGGCGGTCGTCGCGCCGCATCCGGGCCTTCATCTCATAGGCCATGAGAAGTCCACCCAGACCCGCGCCGAGAACCACGATATGAGACATGGCATTCCTCCGTTCGAAGCTTGTCGCCGGTGTCCGCCGGCTGCGTTGGTGTCTTGCTTCTCCAGACCGGGACCTTATGACTGTAGGCGCCGATCGCGGCGGGCCACTTGAGCCGCCTCAAGGTTCCTCATGGAGCTTGTACCTAACATTCAAATATTATAAATTCAATACCATGAATGTAAAAGATATGATCCCGGCGGCTGAAGAGGCCGCCACGCTGATGCGCAGCCTGTCCCATCCGCAGCGTCTCCTGGTGCTGTGCGCCCTGGTGGACGGTGAAAAATCGGTCGCCGAGTTGCGTCAGCAACTCGACATCGAGCAGGTGCCGATGTCGCAACAACTGATGCGGCTGCGCTCGGACGGGTTGGTCGAGGCCCGCCGCGAAGGCACTACGGTGTATTATTCGATCGTTCGACCGGAAATCCTGTCCATCGTCGGCGCGCTGCATGCGGCGTTCTGCGCGCCGAGCGGAAGCAAGCGCTCGTGCGCGCCGCGCCGGCCGAGGAAATAGTCGCGAGGCCACGCCTTCGCCCTGCGGCGGCGGCGTGGGCGCGGGATGACCTGCGCGGCGGTTTTGGCGTAAAGTCGCGATCCATGCCGGCAGGGGAGATCCGCCTTGAAAGCCGTTTACAGCGAAGCGCACCGCAGCCACGATCCGCAATTCTTCCTGGTGCGCGGCGTGGTCAAACGCACCACGGAGCAACCGGAGCGCGCCGATCGTCTGTTGGCGGGCGTCAAGGCCGGCGGCCATACGCTGGTCGCGCCGCAGGCGTTCGGGCAGGGGCCGCGGGCGCGGGTCCACAGCGCGGATTATCTCGCGTTTCTCGCCGAAGCCTGGGACCAATGGGTGGCGCTCGGCGATTCCGGCCCGGAGATGATCGCCAACATTCATCCGGTGCGTTACGGGGCGACCTATCCCACCCATATCACCGGCCGGCTCGGCTGGCACGCTGCCGACACTGCGTGCCCGATCGGCCCTGGCACCTGGAAAGGCGCCTGTGCCGCCACCGATGTCGCGGTCACCGCCGCGCAACTGGTGATGGACGGCGAGCGGGCGAGCTATGCGCTGTGCCGCCCGCCCGGACATCACGCCTTCGCCGACATGGCGGGCGGCTTCTGCTTTCTCAACAACTCCGCGATCGCCGCCGCGCATCTGCGGCAGGTCCATGAGCGGGTGGCGATTCTCGATGTCGACGTTCATCACGGCAACGGCACGCAAGGCATTTTCTACGAGCGCGGCGATGTGCTGACGATCTCGATCCATGCCGATCCGGCGCGGTTCTATCCGTTCGTCTGGGGCCACGCCCACGAGATTGGCGCCGGCGCCGGTCGCGGCGCCAATCTCAACATCCCGCTGCCGCTCGGCACCGGCGATGACGGGTTCATCGCGGCGCTGGCGCGGGCCAAGGCCACGCTCGCGGCCTTCGCGCCGGGCGCCCTGGTGGTGGCGCTGGGGCTCGACGCCTCCGAGCACGACCCGCTGGCGGGGCTGGCGGTCACCACCGACGGTTTCCACCGCATCGGCGCGGCCATCGCCGCGCTGGGACTGCCGACGGTGTTCGTGCAGGAGGGCGGTTACCTGTCCGATGTCCTCGGCGTCAATCTCACCGCCGCGCTGGGCGGGTTCGAACAGAGTTGTTGAAGCGGCGCGCAAGCCGGGTCTCGTCCCGGCGCGTCACGGCGCGCGAGGCGGCGCAATAGCCGCCCGGGAGCGCGGACAGCCGCGTCGCCCGAGGCGGGTTTTGAGGGCGCGTGCAACATTCCCACTCCGCCGAGGCATTGCGCTAGAACGAATCGGGTGCCGCCGGGTTCATCGGTAAAATATCAATCTCATTGATTTTACTAGAGAAAATGCTCCATTGAAGGGCATGTCGAACAATGCCGCGACAAGCGGCCGGGATTGATGTGATGACGCGACTTGAATTTGCCGGCCCTGGCCTGAGCAGCGATCAATGGGAACGGATCAACGATCTCGCGGTGTCGTTGCAGCCGGCGCAGGCGCTATGGCTCAGCGGTTACTTCGCCGGCGTCGGCTCGGCCGCGCGCGGGTCGGGCGGTTTCGATCAGGTCGCCGTGCTCGACCGCGCCGCGCCGGAGCAACCCTTGGCTCCGGCTGCCGAAACGCGATCGCTGACGATTCTTTACGGCACCGAGACCGGCAATAGTCGCGGCCTCGCCAACACGCTTGCCGCGGCCGCGAAGCAGCAGGGCATCGTCACAGCGGTGTCGGACATGGCCGATTACAAGACCCGCAAGCTGAAGGACGAGCAGGATTTGCTGGTCATCACCAGTACGCACGGCGAGGGCGACCCGCCGCAGTCCGCCGTGGCGTTCTTCGAATTTCTCGAAGGCCGCAAGGCGCCGAAGCTGCCCGACCTGCGGTTCGCGGTGCTGGCGCTGGGCGATTCGACCTACGAGAAATATTGCGAGGGCGGCAAGCGGATCGACCGCCGTCTTGAAGAGCTCGGCGCGACGCGGCTTGAGCCGCGCGTCGATTGCGACGTCGATTTCGAGGAAGCCGCGCCGGCATGGATCCAATCCGTGGTGGCCCGGCTCGCACCGAAGCAGTCCGAACCTGTGCGCACCACGCCAGCCTCGCGCGCGGCCGTCAGTGCGTCCGCCACCACCGCCGCGTTCGACAAGCAGAATCCTTTTCCGGCGACCGTGATCGACAACATCGTGCTGAGCGGGCGCGGATCGAGCAAGGAAACCCGTCACGTCGAATTCTCGCTGGAAGGCTCGGGATTGCGCTATGAGCCGGGCGACGCGCTCGGCGTGGTCCCGCGCAACGATCCAGCGGTGGTCGATGCCGTGCTGGACAGTCTCAAGCTCGCGGCGGATGCGCCGGTCGTCGTCAAGCAGAAGCCGTCGACGCTCGGCGAGGCGCTGTCGTCGGCGTTCGAGGTCAGCGCGGTGACGCCGCGCTTCATCGATCATTGGGCGGAATTGAGTGGCGCTGCGGCGCTCGCGGCGCTGCGCGGGCCGGAACGGGCGGAAGCGCGCGCGGCTTTCATGCGCGCGCACCATGTCGTCGATATCATCCGCCGGTTTCCGGTGACCGGCCTCGACGCGGCGGCGCTATTGCGCGGGCTGCGGCCATTGCAGCCACGGCTCTATTCGATCTCCTCGAGTCTGGCGGCCGTTCCCGATGAGGCCCATCTCACCGTCGGCACGGTGCGTTACGATCTCGACGGCCAGCCGCGCGCCGGCGTCGCATCCAGCTTTCTGGCGGAGCGCGCCGCGCCGGATGCGGTGGTGCCGGTTTACATCCAGAGCAATCCGCATTTCCGTTTGCCACCGGATGACGCCGCGATCCTGATGATCGGCGCCGGCACCGGCGTCGCGCCCTATCGCGCCTTCATGCAGGAACGCGAAGCGCGCGGCGCCACGGGGCGTTCGTGGCTGGTGTTCGGCGAGCGCAATTTCCGCAGCGATTTCCTTTACCAGACCGAATGGCAGGGCCTGCTGAAGGACAAGGTGCTGACCCGGATGGACGTGGCGTTCTCGCGCGACCGCACGCCGAAAGCCTATGTCCAGGACCGGCTGCGCCAGAATGCCCGCGACGTCTACGCCTGGCTGGAGGAAGGCGCGCACATCTATGTCTGCGGCGACGCCGCGCGTCTCGCGCCCGACGTCGATGCGGCGCTGCGCGATATCATCGCGGCGGAAAGCGGCCGCGATGCCGTCGCCGCCGCCGAATATCTGGCCGCGTTGCAGCGCGACCACCGCTACCAGCGCGACGTTTACTGAGGTTCCGACATGACCAACACAACGACGCTGGATCGCAGCCGCGATCTGTCGCAGCCGCTGGACAAGCTCGGGCCCGACGAGACGCTGAAGGCCAACAGCAGGCAGTTGCGCGGCACCATCAACGACAGCCTGTTCGATCCGATCACCGGCGCGGTCACCGCCAGCGACACCAAGCTGATGAAGTTTCACGGCATCTATCAGCAGGACGACCGCGACATTCGCGACGAGCGGCGGCGGCAGAAGCTGGAAGCCGCCTTCAGTTTCATGGCGCGGGTGCGGCTGCCGGGCGGCGTCTTGAGCGCGAGCCAGTGGCTCAAGCTCGACGCCCTGGCGCGCGACTATGCCGGCGAGACGCTGCGGCTGACGACACGGCAGACGTTCCAATTCCACCGCGTCCTGAAGACCGATCTGCGCGCGCTGATGCAAGGCCTGCGCGACGTGCTGCTCGATACCCGCGCGGCCTGCGGCGACGATACCCGTGGCGTGATGGCCTCGATCAATCCGCATCTGTCGAAGGTCCACGCCGAGGTCTATGCGCTGGCGAAGCAGGCCAGCGATCACGCCATTCCCAAGACCGGCGCTTACGACGAAATCTGGTATCAGCAGGAAGCAGGCGAGATAAAGGAGCCCGAGGAGCCGTTCTACGGGCGCACCTACATGCCGCGCAAATTCAAGATCGGCTTCGTCATTCCGCCGAGCAATGACATCGACGTCTATGCGCAGGATCTCGGCTTCATCGCCATCGTTGCGCGCGGCAAGCTGAAGGGCTTCAACGTCGCCATCGGCGGCGGCATGGGCCGCACCGATCAGGCCCCGGAAACTTACCCGCGCCTCGCCGACGTGATCGGCTTCATTCCGGTCGCGCAACTGATCGCGACCATCGACGCAGTGATGTCGGTGCAGCGCGACTATGGCGATCGCGTGAACCGGCTGCACGCTCGCTTCAAATACACCATCGACGACAAGGGGCTGGACTGGATCAAGGCCGAGATCGAGCGCCGGCTGGGCCAGCCGTTCGCCGCCGCCAGACCGTTCGAACTCACATCGAACGGCGATCCGCTCGGCTGGGTCGAGGGCGACGACGGCCGTCATCACTACACCATGTTCATCGAGAACGGCCGCGTCATCAACACGGAGCAGTTGCGGTTGATGGACGGCCTGCGCGCCATCGCGCAAGTGCACAAGGGGACGTTCCGCGTCACGCCGAACCAGAGTCTGACCATCGCCGAAATCGCGCCGCAGGATCGGCTTGCGATCGCGAAACTGCTCGATGACTATGGTCTGGCCGGCTTGAACGTCGGTAGCGCGCTGCGACTCAATTCCATGGCCTGCGTGGCGCTGCCGACCTGCGGCCTCGCCATGGCCGAAAGCGAGCGTTATTTGCCGGCGCTGTTGTCGAAGATCGAGCCGATCCTCGACACGCATGGCCTGCGTGAGGAGCCGATCACCATCCGCATGACCGGCTGCCCCAACGGCTGCGCGCGGCCCTATATCGCCGAGATCGCGCTCACCGGCCGCGCGCCGGGCAAGTATAACCTCTATTTCGGCGGTGGCTTCCACGGTCAGCGGCTCAACAAAATGTATCTCGAAAACGTTGGCGAACCCGCGATCCTCGACGCGCTGGAAAAGGTGCTGGGCCATTACGCCCGAGCGCGGCGGCCAGGGGAGCATTTTGGTGATTTCGCCATTCGCGCCGGCTATGTCGCGGCGGTGGCCGAGGGCCGGCATTTCAACGACTGAAGGCGAGGCCCGGAACCGGGCCGACCTGTCCTGACGGCTTTCCCGGCCGGGCGCTGGCCGCCGGGGGTCGTTCCGCGCGTGGTTTCCTTTATCCGCGAAAGCCTTTACAGAAGCGGCGCGGACCCGCTGCGCGGGCGCATCACGACGACGAAATCAGGACCGATGACGATGCCGAAACCCAGGGACCCTCACACCGTGGCCGTCGCCAACGGCATTGCGACCGATCCCGCCTTCCGTTCGGTGACGCCACCGATCTATCTGTCGAGCACCTTCGCATTCCCGGCCTATGAAAAGGCGGGACCTTACGACTATACGCGCACCGCCAATCCGAGCCGCGACATGCTGGCGGACACCCTCGCCAAGCTCGAAGGCGGGGCCGGCGCGGTGGTGGTGTGCTCGGGCATGGCGGCCATCGACGTGGTGCTGTCGCGCGCGCCGCGCGGCGGGCTGGTGATCGCCCCGCACGATTGCTATGGCGGCACCCATCGCTTGCTCGCGGCGCGCGAGCAGTGCGGGCAGATCGAACTGGCGCTGGTCGATTTTCACGATGCGGCGGCGCTGGCGGCGGCGATGGCGCGCAGGCCTGCGCTGATCCTGGTCGAGACACCGAGCAATCCGTTGATGCGCATCACCGACATCAAGGCGGTGGTGGCAGCCGCGAAGCGGGTGGGGGCCAAGATCGCGGTCGACAACACCTTCCTGTCGCCGGCGTTGCAGCGGCCGATTGAACTCGGCGCCGATTTCGTCGTGCATTCGACCACAAAATTCCTCAACGGCCATTCCGACGTGGTCGGCGGCGCGGTGATCGCCGCCGCGGAGGACGACGTCGCGGCGCTGGCGGATTGGGTCAACACCGTCGGCGTCACCGGCGCGCCGTTCGATTCCTATCTGACGCTGCGCGGCGTGCGTACGCTGTTCGCCCGCGTCGAGCGCCAGCAGGCCAATGCCGCGGCCATCGCCGCGTTCCTGCACGCGCACCGCCAGGTGCGCGCGGTGTATTATCCCGGCCTGCCGTCGCATCCCGGCCACGCCGTCGCCAAGGCGCAGCAGGAGGGCTTCGGCGCGATGCTGAGTTTCGAACTCAACGGCGGCACCGAGGCGGTGCGGGCTTTTGTCGAGGCGGTCGAGGTGTTCACGCTGGCGGAATCGCTCGGCGGCGTCGAAAGCCTGATCGCGCATCCGGCCACCATGACCCACGTCAAGATGGGCGCCGAGGCGCGGCGCGTCGCCGGCATCAGCGACAGTCTGCTGCGGTTGTCGGTGGGGATGGAGGCCGAGGCCGATCTGATCGCCGGGCTGGAAGCCGGTTTCGCGGCGGTCCGGGGTTGATGACATGACCAGCCAGCCCTGTCCGTTTCACGGCGTTTTTCCCTATCTGGTCTCGCCCGTTGATGGAGCCGGGAATATCCGCGCCGAAGTGCTCGGGCGATTGTGCGACGACCTCATCAAGGCCGGCGTCCACGGGTTGACCCCGCTCGGCTCGACCGGCGAATTCGCCTATCTCACTGGCGCGCAGCGCATCGCCGTGGCGCAGGCCACCATCGAGGCAGCGCAGCGCCGGGTGCCGGTGATCGTCGGCGTCGCCTCGACGGCGGTGGCCGACGCCGTGGCCCAGGCGCGCGCCTATCAGCACATGGGCGCCGATGGCGTCCTCGCCATTCTCGAAGCCTATTTCCCACTCAAGGATGCGCAGGTCGAAGCCTATTTCCGCGCCATCGCCGACGCGGTGGATATTCCGGTGGTGATCTACACCAATCCGAACTTCCAGCGCTCGGACCTCACGCTCGACGTCATCGCGCGCCTCGCCGAGCATCCGCGTATCGTCGCCATCAAGGATGCCTCCACCAACACCGGCCGCCTGCTGTCGATCATGAATCGCTGCGGCGACAAGCTCGACGTGTTCGCCGCCTCGGCGCACATTCCGGCGGCGGTGATGCTGATCGGCGGACGCGGCTGGATGGCGGGGCCGGCCTGCGTCGCGCCGCGCGACAGCGTCAAGCTGTACGATCTCTGCAAAGCCGGGCGCTGGGACGAGGCGCTGGTGTTGCAGCGGCGGATGTGGCGGCTCAACGAGGCGTTCGCGAAATACAATCTCGCCGCCTGCATCAAGGCCGGCTTGAGCATTCAGGGCTATGATGTCGGCGATCCCATTTCGCCGCAATCGCCGCTGACGGCGGAGGAGCGCAAAGTGATCGAATCCGTGCTGTCCGACATCGCATAATGCCCGAGGGTTTATTCGCATGAACATTCTGCCCGCCAACATGCGTTTCGGTGCCGGCCAGCCGGTCAAGCGGCTGGAGGACCCACGGCTCTTGATCGGGGCCGGCAAGTATCTTGACGACAAGCCGGCGGACGGCGCGTTGTGGCTGGTGCTGCTGCGCTCGCCGCACGCCCATGCCCGCATCGTGTCAATCGACGGCGCGGCGGCGCGGACGATGTCCGGCGTCGAAGCCGTCTTCACCGGCGCCGATCTGGTCGCCGATGATATCGGCGAGATACCGACGCTGCCGATCTTCAAGCGGCCCGACGGCTCCGCGATGCTGCTGCCGCCGCGCCGCCTGCTGGCGCACGGGGTGGTGCGCTTCACCGGCGAGCCGGTGGCGGCGGTGGTCGCGGCGACGCCGGATGCGGCGCGGCTGGCCGTGGAAGCGATCGAGGTCACGTACGAGGTGCTGCCGTCGGTGGTTGATCCGGTCGCCGCCGCGGCGCCGGATGCGCCGCGCGCGTGGCAGGAGGCGCCGGACAACATCGTCGCGGCGATGACCTACGGCGACGCCGCCAAGGTCGAGAAGGCGTTCGCGACGGCGAAGCATGTCGTGACCCTCGATGTCGCCAGCCAGCGGCTGGTGCCGTCGGCGATGGAGCCGCGCGGCGTCATCGCCGAGATCGAAAAATCGTCAGGGCGGCTGATCCTGCACGTGCAGTCGCAGACGCCGACCTCGACGCGCGACATTCTCGCCGACGCCATCCTGAAGCGGCCGAAAGAAAGCATCCACGTCAAGGTCGGCGACATGGGCGGCGGCTTCGGGCAGAAAACCGGGCTTTATCCCGAGGACGGGCTGGTCGCCTATGCGGCGGTGAAACTGGGCCGCAAGGTGCGCTGGCGCGGCGAGCGCACCGACGAGTTCGTCGGCGGCACCCATGGCCGCGACCTGACGTCGACGGCCGAGTTCGCGCTGAACGCGAGGGGACGGGTGCTGGCCTATCGGGTGCGATCGATCGGCGGCACCGGCGCGTGTCTCGCCGGCGCCGGCGTGCTGATTCCGCTGGTGCTCGGGCCGTTCGTGGCCACCGGCGTCTACGATCTTCCGCTGGTGCATTTCGACGTCAAGGCGGTGATGACCAACACCGCGCCGGTCGGCGCCTATCGCGGCGCGGGCCGGCCGGAGGCGGTGTTTGTGGTCGAGCGGCTGATGGATGCGGCGGCCCGGCAGCTCGGCATGGATCCGCGCCAGATCCGTAAGGTCAACTTCATCAAGCCCGATCAACTGCCCTATACCAACGCCGTCGGCCAAGTCTATGACAGCGGCGCCTTCGCGCATATGCTCGACCGCGCCTCGGACCAGGCGGACTGGGACGGCTTCGCCGCGCGCAGGAAAGCCGCGAGGAAGAAGGGGCTGCTCTACGGCCGCGGCCTGACCAGCTACATCGAATGGACCGGCGGCCGCGCCCACAGCGAGAAGGTCAGCCTGCACGCCACCGCCGAAGGGCGCGTCGTGCTGCATTCGGGCACCCAGGCGATGGGGCAGGGACTGGAGACCAGCTATTCGCAGATGATCGCGGCCGCGCTCGGCATCCCGCTCGACAAGATCGACGTGATTCAGGGCGACACCGATCTGGCGCAGGGGTTCGGCAGCGTCGGCTCGCGCTCGCTATTCGTCGGCGGCACCGCGGTTGCGGTCTCGTCGGCGGATCTGATCGCCAAGGCGCGCGAGAAGGCGTCGCATCTCCTGGAAGCCGCGGTCGGGGACATCGAATACGCCGACGGTTGGCTGACCGTGGTCGGCACCGATCGCCGCATCGGATTGTTCGACATCGCCAAGGCGGAACAGAACGCGCGGCTCAGTGTTGACAGCACCGGCGAGGTCGACGGACCGAGCTGGCCCAACGGCGTGCACATCTGCGAGGTGGAAATTGATCCGGAGACCGGCATGACCCGCGTGGCGCGCTATGCGACCGTCGACGACGTCGGCGTCGCTGTGAATCCGATGCTGGTCGCAGGCCAGGTGCACGGCGGCGTCGCGCAGGGCATCGGTCAGGCGCTGTTTGAGGCCGTCGTCTACGACCCTGACGGCCAGCTCCTCACCGCGAGCTATCAGGATTATTGCGTCCCGCGCGCCGGCGACGTTCCGCCGATCGCGGTGACGCTGGACGCTTCCGCGCCGTGCCGGACCAATCCGCTCGGCGCCAAGGGATGCGGCGAATCCGGCGCGATCGGCGGCCCGCCCTGTATCGTCAACGGGGTGATGGACGCGCTCGCGCCGCTCGGCATCACCGCGCTCGACACGCCGCTGACGCCGGTCAAGATCTGGCAAGCCATTCAGGAGGCAAGGCCGCGCGGCAGGGGGCGCGGGACTTCACCGTAATCCGCCAAGAATCAGCCAAGAATCCGCTAACAATCCGTCAGGTGTGGCGTTCGCGGCGGTTTGGGCTATGGTCGCGGGGCTCGCGGCGTGTGTTGCGACACGCCGCCGTGGCGCTTCCTTGTGACGACATGACAGGAGACATTGATGCGTCGGTTTCTCACCATCCTTGCGGCCCTGGCGACATTGAGCCTGACCAATTGCGGTTACAACGCGATCCAGAGCGAGGACGAGCAGATCAAATCGAGCTGGTCGGAGGTGGTGAACCAGTATCAGCGCCGCGCCGACCTGGTCCCCAACCTGGTCAATTCGGTGAAGGGGTTCGCGCAGCAGGAAAAGGACGTGCTGCTCGGTGTCACCAACGCGCGCGCCAAGGTCGGCAGCATTCAGGCGACGCCGGAGACGCTGAACGATCCCGCCGCGTTCAACAAGTTCCAGCAGGCGCAGGGCGAATTGTCGAGCGCGCTGTCGCGCCTGCTGGTGGTGACGGAGAACTATCCGCAACTGAAATCGGACGCGCTGTTTCGCGATCTGATGGCGCAGTTGGAGGGCACCGAGAACCGCATCACCGTAGCGCGCAACCGCTACATCAAGTCGGTGCAGGATTATAACGTCACGGTGCGCTCGTTCCCGTCGAATCTGACGGCGATGATGTTCGGCTACAAGGAAAAGCCGAATTTCACCGTGGACAACGAAAAGGCGATCTCGACCGCGCCGAAGGTCGATTTCAACGCGCCGGCGCCCGCGCAGCCCGCGCCGGCCAAATAGACCGGCGGATCGTCCATGACAGCGATCAAAACGGTCGCGGCGGCGCTGCTGGCATGGATGCTGTGCTGGACCGCCGTCGCGGTCGCCGACGTCGCCGTCCCGCCGCTCACCGGCCGCGTGGTCGACCTAACCGCGACGCTGACGCCGGAGCAGATCACGGCGCTCGACGGCAGGCTGCAAGCGTTCGAGCAACGCAAGGGCAGCCAGGTCGCCGTTCTGATCGTGCCGACCACCGCGCCCGAGACCATCGAGCAGTTCTCGATCCGGGTCGCCGAGGCATGGAAAATCGGTCGCAACAAGATCGACGACGGCGCGATCCTGGTGATCGCCAAGGATGACCGCGCGTTGCGAATCGAGGTCGGCTACGGTCTGGAAGGCGCGCTGACCGACGTGACGTCGCGGCGCATCATCGACGAGATCATCGCGCCGAAATTCCGCGCCGGCGATTTCGCGGGCGGCATTTCGGCCGGCGTCGACCGCATCACCGGCGTGATCGACGGCGAGCCGCTGCCGGAGCCGAAACGCCGGCAAGGAAGCGCGACCGCGTTCGACAACCTCGAAACTATCGGCCCGTTCGCGTTCTTCGCGGCTCTGGTGTTCGGCGGCGTGTTTCGCGCGATATTCGGCCGGTTGCTGGGGGCGGCACTCACCGGCGGCCTGGTCGGGGCGGTGATCTGGTTGATGGCCGGCACGTTTGCGCTCGCGGCGATTATCGGCGCGGTCGCCTTCGTCTTCACGTTGATCGGCGACAGCGTGGTGTCGTCCGGGCGCGGTGGGCGCGGCGGCTGGTCGGGCGGTGGCGGCGGCTGGTCCGGCGGATCGGGCGGCGGCGGCTTCAGCGGCGGCGGCGGCAGTTTCGGCGGCGGCGGCGCGTCGGGGAGATGGTGACGATGAGCATCGCACGGGTCTGCCGGCATCTCCTCGCCAACCGCTCGCGGGTCAAGCGGGCGTTTTCGCAGGCGTCGCTTGACGCCATCGAGCAGGCCATCAAGGCGAGCGAGGCGACCCACGCCGGCCAGATCCGGTTCGTCGTCGAGGGCGCGCTGGACGGCCGACCGCTGTTTCGCGACCAGCCGGCCCGCGAGCGGGCGCTGGATCTGTTCGCGCACCTGCGCGTTTGGGACACCGCGCACAATAGCGGCGTGTTGATCTATGTGCTGCTGGCGGATCGCAATGTCGAGATCGTCGCTGACCGCGGCATCGACGCGGCGGTCGGCCATGCCGCGTGGCAGCGGATTTGCGACGCGATGGAGAACGAATTCGGCGCGGGGCGGTTCGAACAGGGCGTCATCGCCGGCATTGCGGCGGTCACCCGGCACCTCGTGACGCATTTTCCCAGACGCGGCGACGGCCGCAACGAACTCCCGGATTCGCCGGTCGTTCTTTGAGCGATCAATCGTCATTAAACGATCAATCGTCATCGCGAGCACTCGGATCGGCGTTTCACGCCGTCCGAGCACAGGCTCCGCGAAGCAATCCAGTCCTTCTTCAAGAATCTGGATTGCTTCGTCGCTCACGCGCCTCGCAATGACGAAAAAAATGCGCGTTGAAGATGGCGGCGGTGCTACGCCTTGGTGGAAGGCCGTTCCGCGATCCGCTTGAACCACGCGGCGATATTGGTATTGGCCGGATCGAGCGGCTGGCCCACCTGCGCGCCGAAGTCGAGCCAGCAATACAGCATCATGTCGGCGAGCGTGAAGCGCGCCTCGCAGACGTATTGCTTGCCCTGCATCTGGCCGTCGAGCCAGCGCAGACGGTCGGCCGCGATTTTCTTTAATCCGGGCGCGGCTTCCGGCACGCAGACGATGCGATCCTTGAACAGCTTCAGCCCCTCGCTGAAACGGAAGCCCATGGCGAGCGGCTCGCAGATGTTGAGGTCGATGCGCCGCGTCCACATCCGGCTCTCGGCGCGCTCCTCGGGCGTGGTCCCGATCAGCGCCGGTGCGGGATGCTTTTCTTCGAGGTATTCGCAGATCGGGATGACTTCGGACAGGTAGCTGCCGTTGTCGAGTTCGAGCGTCGGCATCTGGCCGTGCGGGTTGCGCGCCAGATGCGCCGGCTGGCGGTTCTCGCCGCCGCGCAGATCGACGGTCTGGGTCGGAATGCTCAAACCCTTTTCGGCGATGAACATGCGCACGAGGCGTGGGTTGGGTCCGACGGAATCGTAAAGCTTCATGTTGCCCCCCTGATGTCACATTTTGAGCTTTCGCGGCGGATGTTACCGCGTTTTCCGGTGAAGGGTAAACCGGGCACACGGGGAAAACCCACTACATGAAGGAGTTAGGCGATGGGCCGAAGGACGCGCGATGCAACGGACGGTTGTTCAGGTGCCAGTCAGGTCGCGCCATCCATAATTACGGCACAGTCGTTCGTAACCATTTGGCAAACTATCATCGTTACCAAATAGTCAATCTGTCGAGGACTTCAGACCTGTGAGCGAACATATGGCCGATCAGAATCGGGACGATCGCACGGATCCCGCCATCAATGACGCCGCCGTCCATTCCGGCTCAGCCAATGCCGATACTGCCGGCTCCAGCGCCGCCGAGCCCGTCGCGGCGGCGTCGGACGCCGCCACGGGGCAGGACAAGCCGGCGGCGAAGGCGAGCGGCCGCCACATCATGGTGCTGCCGCCCTCGCGCGACGGCCAGTGGAAGACGGCCGGCGAGGACGCCGCGACAGAGGCTGCCGCGAGCAAGCCGGGTCGGTCCCGCAAGCGCCGGCTGACCGCGATAGCGGCGATCTTCGCGCTGGCGGCGGTCGCGGGCGTGGTCGGCGGCGCGCTGGCGTCGGCCGCATTCGGGCACATGTTCGCGCGCAAGGCCAATCCCGCCGCCGAGCAGCAGGTGCAGGCATTGAACGCGACGATTACCAAGCTCAACGCCGAAGTGGCCGCGCTGAAGGCGGGCGTCGATCGCGGCGCCAAGGCCGATGCCGCGCAGCTGGCGAAGATCACCGACCGGGTCGAGAAGGTCGAGAAGGCGCAGGCCGAGCCTGCCGCCAAGCTCGCCAAGCTCGGCGAAGCCGTCGAGAAACTTCGCGTCGCCGCAGCTACACCCGCCGCGCCGGCGCAGGCCTCCGCCAGGGAGACCGCGAAGGAGATCACCGGTTCGGTTCCGACACCGGCGGCCGTGGCCAGCAGGGCGGCCCCCGAGGTCAATCGGCTGCCGACGGTGCAGGGCTGGCGCATTCGCAATGTCGGCAATGGCGGAGCGCTGATCGAGGGCCGGGACGGTCTTTACGAAGTCTATGCCGGGGACCCTCTGCCCGGTCTCGGCCGCGTCGACGCCATTCGCAGGCAGGACGGCCGCTGGGTGGTGGTGACCAGCAAGGGCCTGATCGTCGCGCGTTAAGATGGAACGTCATCAGGTCATATCGTCATCACGAGCGCTCGGATCAGCGCCGTAGCGCGTCAAAGACGCGTGTCAACGCGCTTTCGGCGATGTCCGAAGCACAGCCTCTGCGAAGCAATTCAGTGTTCGGAAGACATTCTGGATTGCTTCGTCGCTGACACTCCTCGCAATGACGGCGCGGCATAAGCGATCAAGGCAAATCCATCGCGCGCTAGCCGATGACGCCGGCGCCGCGCAGGTTGCGGATGTCGTCCTCGGCATAGCCGGCCTGCCGCAGCACCTCGTCGCTGTGTTCGCCGACCTTCGGCGGCAGTTGAGGCTGCCGCTTGTCGCTGCCGTCGATCCAGATCGGGCTGTTGATGGTCAGCGTGTCGTCGCCCTCAAAGGGGATCAGCACGTCGTTCTCGCGCATCTGCCGGTCCTGCGGAATGTCGTCGAGGATGCCGACCACGCCGAACACCACGCCGCTGCCGTCGAGCGCGGCGCGCCACTCGGCGAGGTCGCGGGTGGCGAAGACCTCGTCGAGGATCTGAATCAGCTCCTGTGACCGGGCGTGGCGGTCGGGCCTGGTGGCGAAGCGCGGATCGGTGACGAGGTCCTCGCGGCCGAGGCAGCGGGCCAGCGCCGGCCATTGCTTGTCCTCGTTCAGCAGCGACAGCATCAGCCAGCGGCCGTCACGGCATCGGTAGTGATTGGTCACGGCATTGAGCGCATGCGTGCGGGGCCGGCGCGGCTGGAATTGCGCGCCGCACAGCTTGGCTTGCGCCAGCACGCCGCTGGCCCAGACGCCGTTGGCCATCAGGTTGGATTTGACGTGCGAGCCGAGACCGGTCTTCTCGCGCCTGTAGAGCGCGGTGACGATGCCGCCATACAGCGCCATGGCGCAGGGATGATCGCCCATGCCCGCCACCGAGCGCGCCGGTGTCGTCTGCTCGTCGGCGCGCACCAGATCCATCAGGCCGGAGCGCGCCCACCATGCGTTGCTGTCGAAGCCGGGCTTGTCGGCCTCCTCGCCGATCTCGCCGTAGCCGGTGAAGGAGGCATAGATCAGCCGCGCGTTGAGCGGCGCGATATCGTCGTAGGTGATGCCGAGCCGCTTGCGGACGGCCGGCGGGAAGTTGGTGATGAACACATCGGCGTCCTTCACCAGCCGATACAGGATGGCGCGGCCGTCCGGCTTGGAGAGATCGAGCGCGAGGCTTTTCTTGCTCCGGCCGTCCAGCATCCAGGCATAATTGTGCGGGCTGATCGGATAACCGGGAAGGTTCGGCAGGTTGCGATACGGATCGCCGGCGCCGGGCGGTTCGATCTTGATGACGTCGGCGCCGAAGTCCGCGAGTACCGTCGCGGCCGCGGGCGCCGCGATGAAGCTTGCGCAATCCAGCACCTTGAGGCCGTCGAAGATAGCGTTGTCCATGAGTGCGACGTCCCCTCGTTGTCGATGCCGGCTCCGGTCCGGCAACTGGTCAGCTTGCGATGGATTCGAAGCGGCATTTGATCCGCGTTGCGCCGCCGGTGCAACCGTCCCGATGCGGATGGCGGATTGTTCGTGTCCCGGAAAACGCGCGGCGATGGAACCGTGCATGACGGTGATCGCCGTATTGGCAGGAGCGGCGCTTGTCGCTAGCGTCCGGTCATGAAAGCTATTCGGGATGTTGTGTCCATCGCCGTGACGGGCCGCCGGCGGCTCCGGTCGCGGGCGCGCGGTTTCGCGTTGGCCGCCGGCCTGGCTGTGGGCTTGGTCGGGCCGTCGCATGCGACGTCGCTCAGCGCGCCGGTGGCGCAGCTTTACAGTTCCGTGTCGATCTTTCCGCCGTCCGCCAACGCGATGACGGTGTGCTACGGCTTCGTCTGCCGCCGCCGGGAGACGTTCGGTTTCAGCGCCGCCGATCGTGGGACGCTGACGCACATCATGGCCGGAGGGCGGGCGTCGGCCGCGGCGGAGCGCGCCGCGGTGCAGCGGGCGGTGGTCTGGTTCGATCGTCGTCTCGGCCCCGTGCTCGGCACCGACAAGCGGGTCGCCCGCGCCGATTTTCGCGCGCGCGACGATGCGCATAATTTCGACTGCTGGGACACCACCCGCAACGTCACCAGCCTTCTCCTGGTCTTGCAGGGCTGGAATCTGCTGAAATTCCACACCGTCGGCGACCCGCGCTATCGCGGCAACGTCATGGCGCTGCAGACGCCGCACAATACCCCCGTGCTGGTCGAGCGCGCGACGCGGGCGGAGTGGGTGGTCGATCTCTGGCCGCGCGGTTACGGCGAGAAGCCGGACGTGATGCCGGTCGCGACCTGGCTCAAGGAAGACTGATCGCAGACGCAGACGCGACAACAAAAAAGGGACCGGTTCAATGGTGATTGAACCAGTCCCTTCACGTCAGAACCTTGAGGATCAGACCTTCAGGTTTTCCGCCGAAGTCTTGCCGCGATTGGCGACCTCCTCGTATTCGACCGTTTGCCCTTCATTGAGGGTCGACAGGCCCGCCTTCTCCACCGCCGAAATATGAACAAACACGTCCTTCCCGCCGGTGCTGGGCTGGATGAATCCATAGCCCTTGGTCGGGTTGAACCACTTCACAGTGCCTTTAGCCATCAGGTCGTCTCCGCAGGATGAATCGGCAACACATAGTCGGTCCCCGGAAACCGGCTTTTCCGACGGCGGCGAGGATACGCGGAATATGACGATCTTGATAGTCCCAAACGCACCCGGGGGTTTTGGAGCACATCGACGCCGCGTTGGGTGGCCGCGCCGGCGCCATTCGGGGAAAACATCACGCGCGAACAAAAAGATAAGCCGCTGTCGCGCGCGCATCGCCGGGGCCGGCGTGATTGACTCCGCGGCCGGAGTCGGAAACAAAGCGGCCGAGGCAAGCCCGGAAAGGGCCGACAGGATACGCGCCAGAACGGCCCCGCGATGATCGCCGCTTTCCCCGATCGTGATCACCCGCCCACACCGGGCTTGAGCCGCCGCCGGCTCGGCGGCGTGCTGGTGTTGATCGCGCTGATGACCATGCTGCGGGTGATCTACGCCAGCGTCATCGATCTGCGTACCGATGAAGCCTATTACTGGACCTGGTCGAGGGAGAGCGCGCTGTCGTTCCTCGATCATCCGCCGATGATCGCCTGGTTCATTCGTTTCGGCACCGCGATCCTCGGCGACACCACGCTGGGCGTCCGGCTCGGCGGCATCGTCGCGATGGCGGTGACGCAGCTTTTGCTGGCCGATATCGTCCGCCGGCTCACCCGCGACGCCCGCGCGGTGGCGCTGGCGGTGCTGCTGCCGGAGGCCGCCGTCTATTACGGTTTGCTGATGGCCAAGGTCGCGCCCGACACCGCGCTGATCCCGTTCGCGCTCGCCATGGTGTGGTCGCTGCTCCGCGTCGCGGAAACCGACGACGGCCGCTGGTGGCTTTTGGCGGGGATGTTCGGCGGGCTGGCGCTGTTGTCGAAACTGACCGCGCTGTTGCTGTTGCCGGCGGTCGCCGCTTTCGTCGTGGTGCCGGACTGGCGGCGGCGCTGGCTGCTCAGTCCGTATCCCTGGCTGGCGGCGCTGATCGCGCTGGCGGTGTTTTCGCCGGTGCTGATCTGGAACGCGGCGCACGACTGGGCGTCGTTCAGATTCCAATCGGTGCGCGCCGCCGTCGCGCCGCCGCTGTCGCTGGCGCGCTTCGGCGAATTTCTCGGCTTGCAGTTCGCCCTGGTCGGCCCGGTGCTGTTGCCGGTGACGCTGTCCGGCGTCGGATTCCTGCTGTGGCGCGGCTTGAGACGTCGCGACGGCGTGGCGATCCTGCTGTCGAGCGCCGTGGCGCTGCCGTTCGGCTATTTCCTGTGGCGTTCGCTGCGGCTGCGCATCGGCGACACCTGGCCGATGTTCATGTGGCCGATCGGTTTCGCCGCCGTCGCCGTCAATCTGTGGTGGCTGCGCCTGCACGAGTCTCGGCTGGCGAAATCCACCGCGTTTTGGGCGAGGACCGCCGTAATCTCCGGCATCGCCATCGTGGTAGCGACGTTTTTCTACTACGTGGCGAGCGACAAGCCATGGCTCGGCCGACTCGATCCCGGCGGAGCGGAAGCCGGTTACGCGGAGGTCGCCGCGCGCGCCGAGGCGGAGATGCGGGCGGCCGGCGCGGGCTGGATCGCGACCATGGATTATCGGACTTATGCGATGCTGCGCTGGGAGTTGAAGGATCGCGTGCCGGTGATCCAGATCAACGAGCGCGCGCGCTTCATGGATTTCAAGGACCCCGGCATGGAGCGGATTCGCGGCCGCGCCGGCCTCTACGTGGTGCGCCGATCCGACGCCGACAATCCGCTCTGGGCGCAGACCTCGGCGCAACGCACGCCGCTGGCCGAGGTGGTCCGCAGTTGGCGCGGCATCGCCATGGACACCTATGCGCTCGGCAAGCTGAGCGGATGGACCCCGGATCTCGCGCCGCCGCACGGCTCGCCGTTTGATCGGGTGCATCCGCTGGCGGACAACGGCGTCAGCGCCCGCTGATCCGCGACGGCTCGGTTGCTGGCGATGGCGCGGTCTCCTCGCGCTTCGCCAGGAGGTCCTTGGCGAGATCGCCGAGCACCGGACGCGGCAGCGCGTTGAACGGCAGTGGCCGCGTCACGTCGATGGCGGCGAGCCCGAGGCGGGCGGTGAGCAGGCCGTTGAGGATGCCTTCCCCGAGTCGGTGCGAGAGTTTCGCCGCCACCCCGTGTCCCAGCATTTGCTGAACCAGGCTGTCGCTCGCCGCCATGCCGCCGGTGATGGCGAGGTGCGAGACGGTGTGGCGCATCAGCCGGATCATGCCGAGCGTGCCGGGGCGGCCGCCATAAAGCAGCGCCAGTTGCCGCACTAGCCGCAACGCGGCGGCCAGCACGAAGGCGACGTCGATCAGCGCGCGCGGGCTGATCGCGGTGACGATCGAGACGCGCTGCGCCGCCACCGACACCAGCCGCCGCGCCTCGCGGTCGAGCGGGGTCATCAACTCGCGCTCGGCGAGTTTCAGCATGTCGGCGCCGTCGATGATGTCGCCGCGATGGCCCGCGAGCGTGGCGCGGGCGCGCGCCAGCGCCGGGTTGCCATGCGTCAGCTTGAGCAGGTCGCGAACGATGGCGTCGGCATCGGCGCGATCGTCGCTGACCGTGGTGGCGACGGCGCGCTCGTGCAGCTTCTCGATGGTCGCGAGCCGCGACAGCCCCAACGCCTCGCGGGCGATGATGACGATCAGCGCCAGCAGCGCGACGGCGGCGAGCGCCGCTCCGAGCCAGCCCAGCCCTTGGCTGCGGACAAACAGATCCTCGATCAGGTTGGCGACGCCGAGCCCGGTGCCGAGCAGCAGCAAGCCTCCGGCCGCGCTCCAGAACAAGGCGCCCCACCATGACCGTCGTTTTGGCCGCGGTGGCGGCTCGTCCAGCGCCACCGGCAGCAGCGCCGGGTCGGGATCCGGCGTGACGCGGATCGCGCCGCGCGCGAACAGGCCGGCGTCGCCGTCGCTGACCACGACGCGCGGATCGTCGAGCCGGAACGCGGCCGGGCGGCGCGGCTGGGTCGGTTCGCTCATTGCAACCGGTCTCCGATCAGGAATTGCAGGGCGTGGTCGAGGCGGATATGGGGCAGGGCCGGGGTTTCGCCAGGGGCGTGTTGCAACAGCGGCGGCCGGAACCGCAGGAAGCGATAGTCGGTTTCCTCGGGCGAGGCGGCGATCAGGCCGCGGAACGACGGCCCGTCCGTGAACAGGGCGTCGAGATCGGTCGGCAGGTCGCCGGGAAAGGTTGCGACCTCGGTCTCGCCGTCGAAGGTTTCGCCGCCGGCCTGTTCGCCCTTGATCGGCGTGCCGAGAATCGAGGGCAGCCGGTCACGGCCGCGCTGCACCTCGGCCTCGCGCGTGGCGCGCACCGCCGCGAGCGCCACGACGTCGATGGTCGCGCCCGCGAGCTGCGCGCGGGTGGCGGCGCGGTCCAACATTCGCCGCAAAATGGCTTCGAGCCGGTCGTGGCTCAGGCGATGCAGGTGATCGGCCTTGGTGGCGGCGAACAGGATGCGGTCGATGCGCGGCCGGAACAGCGCGCTCCACAAGGTGTCGCGGCCGACATTGAAGCAATCCAGAATGCCGGCCAGCGCGGCTTCGAGATCGTGCAGCGCGGCAGGTCCCGCGTTGAACGCCGCCAGCGCGTCCACCAGCACGATCTGGCGGTCGAGCCGGGCGAAGTGATCGCGGAAGAACGGCCGCACCACGATGGATTTATAGGACTCGTAGCGCCGCCGCATCATCGCCCACAGCGAGCGGTCCGGGGCCGTGCCGTCCGTTGGCAGGTCGAGTGGCGCGAAGGTCAGCGCCGGCGAGCCTTTGAGGCTGCCCGGCATCAGGAAGCGGCCCGGCGGCAGCAGGCTCATGGCGAAGCGTTCGTCGCGGCAGGCGCGCAGGTAGTCGGTGAACAGCCTCGCCGCCTCAAGCGTCGCCTGCTCGTTCTCGCGGCCGTTCGGGGACAGCGTCGCCAGATGCGCGTGCCACGCCGCCGCCACCGCCGCGCGCGGGCCTTGCCGCGACAGCGCCAGGCTTTCCGCCGACCATTGCTCGTAGCTTTTGTCGAGCAGCGGCAAATCGAGCAACCACTCGCCGGGATAATCGACAATATCGATGATGAGCTTGCGCTCCGCGCCGTTGTGCCGCTGATAGGACAGCGCGAGCCGCAACTCGCTGATGTCGGAGGTCGACTCCGGCCAGCGCCGCTGCTCGATCAGGGTATGGACGTGGCTCTCGTAATTGAAGCGCGGCACCGCGTCGTCGGGCTGCGGTTCGAGTTCGGCGCGGGCGATGCGCCCGCCGGACAACGGCTCGAACACCGGAAAGCGGCCGCCGCGGAGCAGGCTGTGGACCAGCGCGGTGATGAACACGGTCTTGCCGGCGCGCGACAGCCCGGTGACGCCCAGCCGGACCGTCGGATTGAAGAGATGGCCGCCATATTCCAGCAGCGCCTGCGCCGACAGGCGGGCTTCCTCAAGAATGTCGCTGAAAGCGGAAGCCATTAAGCCGGAAGCCTTTAAATCGGAAACCTTGCGCGGGTCGAACGATCCGATCGGAAGTGAGGCGGGGCGACGTCGTCATTGCCGATGTCGCGTCTTGCGAAGATGGCCATCGCCGGGGCAAAATCAAGTTCCGGGCATGGGTCCATGTTTCCGACCCATTTTCCGGCCAGGCAGGGCGTCATCACGGGTTCAACCGTGGCGGCTATGTCTGGCGGCGTCAAAGGTATCGCGGCGTCCTGTATCGGGTTTCGGATGACGGTCTTTCAGTTGAAGCAGCTCGCCTCGCACGCCGCCGACGCGGCGGCGGGCGCGGTGCGCTGGAACTACGATCGCGCCGAGATCATCGCCGACGGCGTCGTTCATGGCCTCGGCGTCGGTGTCGGCCTGGTGGCCGCGACCGCGCTGATCGTGCTGGCCGGAGTGTTCGCCGCCACGCCGCAGATCGTGTCGGTGTCGATCTACGCGGCGGGGCTGCTCACCATGCTGGGCTTTTCCGCCGCCTATAACATGTGGCCGGTGTCGCCGCGCAAATGGTGGCTGCGCCGCTTCGATCACGCGGCGATCTATCTGCTGATCGCCGCGACCTACACGCCGTTCATGATGCAGATGAGCGACCGCGCGCTGGCGCTGTCGCTGCTGGCCGTGGTGTGGGGCGTCGCCGTCGTCGGCGTCGCCCTGAAGCTGTTGCTGCCGGGCCGTTTCGACCGGCTGTCGATCGCGCTTTATCTGGCGCTGGGCTGGAGCGGGCTTGCGGCCTATGACGCGGTGTTCACCTCGTTGCCGGCGTTCACCCTCGGGTTCGTGGTCGCCGGCGGCGCGCTCTATACGTTCGGCGTGATCTTCCACACCTGGCGGCGATTGCGCTTCCAGAACGCAATCTGGCACGGCTTCGTCTTGCTCGGCGCGGCGTGTCATTATACGGCTGTGCTGGACCTTGTCCTGACCTGACCGTTTACAATGGAGCGCCGCCATGGATGTCGCTGGTAAAGTCGTTGTCGTGACCGGAGGCGCCAATGGCATCGGCCAGGCGCTATGCGAAACCTTCCATCGGGCCGGCGCCGCCAAGGTGGTTGTGGCCGATCTCGATCACGCCCGCGCGGAAGCCGTCGCCAAGGTCGTCGACGGCGCGGCGTTCCAGTGCGACGTGGCGCAGGAGAATGATATCCGCAACCTGATCGAGGAAACCGAGCGGCGGTTCGGACCGATTGGCCTGTTCTGCTCCAATGCCGGGATCGGCGGCGGGTTCGATCCGATGGCGGAGAATGTCGCCGGCAGTTCGGACGAGCCGTGGGCGCGAAGCTGGGCGATCCATGTGATGGCCCACGTCTACGCGGCGCGGCATCTGGTGCCGCGCATGAAGGCGCGCGGCGGCGGCTATTTCCTCAACACCATCTCGGCGGCGGGATTGCTGTCGCAGGTCGGCAGCGCGGCGTATTCGACGACGAAACATGCCGCGGTCGGTTTCGCCGAAAGCCTCGCCATCGCGCACAAGGCGCACGGCATCCGCGTCTCGATCCTGTGTCCGCAGGGCGTCGAGACCAATATGCTGCGCGGATTGCCCAAGGGACCGCAATCGGGCGACGGCAACCTCAGCGCGGAGCAGGTGGCGCGGGACGCGCTTGACGGCATCGCGCAGGAAACCTTCCTGATCCTGCCGCACCCGCAGGTGCTGGGCTACATGCGCAAGAAAACCGAGAATTACGATCGCTGGATCGGCGGCATGGCCAAGATCCAAGCCAAGATGCGCGAGGATTTTGGCAAGGCCTGACTGTCCCGTCATTGCGAGCGGCGTCAGCGACGAAGCAATCCAGAATCCGCAAAGGGAGACTGAATGGCTTCGCTTCGCTCGCAATGACGGAAACTGAGACGGACGCTGAGATTCAGCGTTCGACTGAATCCGGCGGGTCGAAGGCCCGGATCGGCGGCAGGTTGCCGGTGAAGCGTTCGACCTGCACCGTGGTCAATTGGCCGCAGCAGCCTTGCGCCAAGCTCGACGTGCCGACGTCGCGCGTCAGCACGTTGGGATTGCCGTGGACGCAGAGCGGCTTGTCCTCGCTCGGGTCCTGCGGATCGTACCACGCGCCGGTCGGCAACTGCACCACGCCCTCGCGCACCTGCTCGCTGAGGCGCACCGCCGCGAGGCAAGCGCCGCGGTGGTTCGACAGCTTGATGATATCGCCGTCTTCGATGCCGCGCGGCGCGGCGTCGCGCGGGTGCATCCGCGCCACCTCGCGGCCGCGATGCTTCATCTCGGTCGAATGGCCGCCGAAGTCGAACTGGCTGTGCAGCCGTGTCGCCGGCTGATTGGCGACCAGTTGCAGCGGGTGTTGGTCGTCGACGACGTCGGTCGGCGGAATCCAGGCCGGATGACCGGGACAATCGGCGTAGCTGAAGCCGGCGATGGTCTCGGAAAAAATCTCGACCTTGCCGGACGGCGTCGCCAGCGGCTTGCCTTCCGGATCGGCGCGGAAGGCGCGCAGCGGGCCGCCGTCATGGACCAGTTGCGGCAGCAGCAGTTCGCCGCGTTCCCAGAACGTATCGAAATCGGGCGCGTCGAGGCCGTTGGCCGCCAGCGCCTCCTGCGTGGTGCGATAGAGATGGCGCAGCCACTGGTCCGGGGTGCGGCCCTCGGTGAAGGCTTCGCCGTGGCCGGCGCGCTCGGCCAGCGCCGAGAAGATCGCGTAGTCGTCGCGCGCCTCGCCATAGGGCTCGGCGGCCTGCTTCATCGCCACCATCAACGGGTCGACCTGGGTCGCGCCGATGTCGTTGCGCTCCAGCGTCATGGTCGAGGGCAGCACGATGTCGGCGTGGCGCGCGGTCGCGGTCCAGCCGATCTCGTGGACCACGAAGGTCTCGATATTGGCGACCGCCTGCCGCAGCCGGTTGAGATCCTGATGGTGGTGGAACGGATTGCCTCCGGCCCAGTACACCAGCCGGATATCGGGATAGGTCAGGCGCTGGCCGTCGTAATCGAACGGCGCGCCGGGATTGAGCAGCATGTCACTGATGCGCGCCACCGGAATGAACGCCTTCACCGGGTTCACGCCCTGCGGGAAGGCGGCGACCGGCACCGCGTTGAAGGTGCGCCCGTAATTGGCGATGGCGCCGAGCGCGTAGTTGTAGCCGCCGCCGGGCAGGCCGAGCTGGCCGAGCATGGCGCCGAGCACCGCCGCCATCCACACCGGCTGCTCGCCATGCTCGGCGCGTTGCAGCGAATGCGACACCACCACCAGCACGCGCTTGCCGGGCAAGAGTCCCGCCTGCCGCTCGATCTCGCGCGCCGGAATGCCGCTGATCGCCGCCGCCCATGTCGCATTCTTGGGCACGCCGTCGCTGCGGCCCATCAGGTAGTCCTCGAATCGCGGCCAGCCGGTGCAATGGCTCGCCAGAAATGCGCGGTCGTGCCAGCCGTTGACGACAAGCGTGTGCGCGATGCCGAGCATCAGCGCGGTGTCGGTGCCGGGCCGCAGCGCCAGCCATTCGGCCTCGATCTCCTCCGGCAGATCATCATGGATCGGGCTGATGAGCACGAAGCGGGCGCCGCGCGCGTGGGCCGCGCGCATGTGATCGCGCTCGGTGTGCCGGCTGACGCCGCCGGAGGCGATGCTGGAGTTCTTCAGCGCCATGCCGCCGAAGGCGAGCAGCACGTCGGTGTGGGCGGCGATGTCCTCCCAGCTCACGTTGCGGCGGGACATGTCGTCGTAGCCGCCGAGCACATGCGGCAGGATCACCGACGCCGCGCCGGAACTGTAGGTGTTCACCGAGCGGACATAGCCGCCCATGGCGATGTTGAGAAAGCGGTGCATCTGGCTCTGGGCGTGGTGAAAGCGCCCGGCGCTGGCCCAGCCGTAGGAGCCGCCGTAGATCGCCTCGGGGCCGTGGGTGTCGCGCACCCGCACCAGCTCGGCGGCGAGGCGGTCCAGCACCTCGTCCCACGGCAGCGCCACGAATTCGTCGCGGCCGCGCCGCGCGTCCCGGCCCGGGCCGTTCTCCAGCCAGCCGCGCCGCACCATCGGCCGCGCCACCCGCGCCTTGTGGCGCAGCGCGTCGGAGAAATTCTGGATGATGCGGTTGGGATGCGGGTCGCGCGGATGCGGCGTGATCACCAGCCGGTCGTCGACCCATGTGGTCGAGAATACGCCATAGTGCGAACTGTGCGAGCGCGGCGTCGCGGATTTCAGAGGGCTTGCGGTCATCCCATGCTCCCGGAATGCAGACGATCCAGTTGCATCATCCGGGCATCGATCCGATCGCGTCGGATCGAGCCCGCGTCCGGCCTCGTCGGGTTGGTTGCGATCCGTGCGGGGCGTGAGGCGCGGAACCAGGGTTCCGGACTGAGCTTCAATGCTTCTGTCCATACAGGATCGGGACCGCGGAATCCACGATCACTTCAACCAGATTGGTTCCAGGTTCCGTGAAGGCGCGCGTGAGCGCCGGCACCAGATCGGCGGATTTCTCGATGCGCATCGCCGCGCAGCCCATGCCCTCGGCGAGGCGGACGAAATCGATGCCGGGCAGGTCGAGCCCCGGCACCTTGCGCACCTGCATCACCTGGCTGAACGAGCGCATCGCGCCGTAGCCGGAATTGTTGATGACGACGACGGTGAGCGGCAACTGACGCTGCGCGGCGGTCCACAGCGCCTGCAACGAATACATCGCCGAGCCGTCGCCGATCAGGCACACGGTGCGGCGATCGGGCCGGCCGAACGCGAGGCCCACGGAGGCCGGCAGCGCGTGGCCCAATCCGCCGCTCGACATGGTGTAGAAACTGTCCTGTCCCGGCATCGGCAGGAATTTCTGCATGGTCGGGCGATGCGACGGCACCTCCTCGGCCAGCGCGGCGCCCTTCGGCATCGTCACCGCCAGCGCGTGCATCAGATACTCGGCCGGGATCGGATCGGCGGGTTTCGGCGTCGGCGGCAAGGCGCGGCCGGAGGGCCGCGGCCGCCTGCTCGCCGGCAGCGCGTCGCGCAGCATCGTCAGCGCCGGGCGCATGGTGGCGATGATGCTGGTGCCGAGCGGCGCGACCGAGGCCGCGGTCGGGTCGTCGGTGATCTGGACGATGGTGGTGCCGCCGTCAAAGATCGCGGCGTGACCCTCGACATGGAAGGTGAACACCGGCGCGCCGATCACCACGACGAGATCGTGATCGCGCAAGGCGTCGGAGAGTTGCGCGGGCGAGGCGTGCAGGAAGCCGGCGAACTGCGGATGCCGCTCGGGAAAGCTGCACCGCGCCGAGAACGGGCTGACCCATACCGCGGCGCGGCTTTTCTCCGCGACCTCGACCATCAGGTCGACGGCGCCGGCGCGATCGACCGCCGGCCCCACCACCAGCGCGGGTCGCTTGCTGTTGGCGAGCGCGTCGGCGAGGGTCTGGATCTCCGCCTTGTCGGGACCGATCTCGCGGGTGACGCGCCGGACGGCGACCGGCTCGGTCGGCTTGGTCCAGTCGTCGATCGGAATCGAGACGAAGGTCGGGCCGCACGGCGGTTGCATCGCGACGTAATAGGCGCGGGCGATCGCCGCCGGCACGTCCTCGCCGCGCGCCGGCTCGACGCTGTATTTCACGTAAGGGCGCGGAAACTCCGAGGCGCGCTCCGCGTAAAGGAAAGCGTGCAGCGGCAGGATGCTGCGGGCCTGCTGGCCGGCGGTGATGACCATCGGCGTCTGGTTGCGATGCGCGGTGTAGATGTTGCCGAGCGCGTTGCCGACGCCGGCCGCCGAATGCAGGTTGACGAAGGCGGCGTTGCGCGTCGCCTGGGCGTAGCCGTCGGCCATGCCCACCACCGAGGCCTCATGAAGGCCGAGCACGTAATCGATGTCGTCCGGCCAGTCGCTCAGGAACGGCAGTTCGGTCGAGCCGGGATTGCCGAACACGCGGCTGATGCCGAAGCCGCGAAGCAGTTCGAGCGTGGCTTGCTTGACGGTCGGGGCGGCGCGGCTTTCGGATTTCTTGCGAGGCACGTGACGATCCTTGACGGTGTCGGTTCGAGGCGCCCCCAATCTATCGCGTTTTCGCGCCGCTGGAATATCGCTTCGCTTGAAATCACCAGCTCGCGGTGCCACGCATGGTGGGCGCACCTTCGGCATTGGCGACCCAGACGTCCAGCCCGTCCGCGGTCTCGTTGGCGTTGACGCTGAACTCGCCGCCCTCGAACAGCGGCTGCAAGCCGCGATAGCTGAATTTTTTCGGCCCGACGCCGCCATGCAGATGCGCGGCGAATTCCACCAGCAGCGCCGCCTGCATCGGGCCATGGAAGACCAGGCCGGGATAGCCCTCGACCTTGGTGACGTAGTCGCGGTCGTAGTGAATGCGGTGGCCGTTGAAAGTCAGCGCCGAATAACGGAACAACAGCACCGGGTCGGAGACATGGACCTGGCGGTGCTTCGCGGCCGGCGGTGGAGCGGCGGGTTTTGCGGGGGCGGCATTCTTGCCGCCGCTCGGCATATCGCGATAGACGATGTCCTGCCGCTCGCGGATCGCCGTGCCGCGCGCGGTGGTGATGGTGTGCTCGACCGCGACGAAGCATAGCGTGCCGGTCGAGCCGGTCTTCACGGTGACGTCGCTGATGCGCGAGGTGCGCGTCGCTTCGTCGCCGACGCGCAGCGGCTCGATGAACTGCAGTTCGCCGCCGGCCCACATCCGGCGCGGCAGCGGCACCGGCGGCAGGAAGCCGCCGCGCGTCGGGTGGCCGTCAGGCCCGAGCTGCGCCATCGGATAAACCGGTTGGGCCAGGCACCAATGCGTGGTGAACGGCGCGGCGTCACCCGGTTTCGGCGCGCCGATGTCGAGGAACAAGGTCGCGCGCAAACCCTTCACCAGTTGCGCGGTGACGATGTCGGTGGCTTCCTCGGTGCGGCCGATCCATTGCCGCAGGTGATCGAGATCGAGTGCGTCGGTCATGATTTTGTCTCCGGGTGGATCGCGCCATGCTGGCCGATGGCGGGAATCGCGCCGTAGTCGCGATTGTCACCGACGACGATCGCGGCAGGGGCGGGATAAGAGATCGGTCCGTTCGGGCTGTCCACGGTGATCCGCCGCAGGTGCGGATGTTGGGAAAGATCGTCCATGGTATTGACCTCGGCGAAGGCGATGTCGGCCTTCGCCAGCCGGTCGAGCAGCGCATCGCGGGTCAGCGCCGCGAAGGCGTCGCCGACGATCTTGTCGGTGAAGGCGCGGTTCTTGACGCGCGCCACCATGTTGGCGAGGCGCGGGTCGTCGGGCAGCGCCGGCTGCGCCATCACCTCGGCGCACAGCTTCTTCCATTCGCGCTCGTTCTGGATCGAGATCAGGATGTTCTTGCCGTCCTTCGAGCGGAATACGCCATAGGGCGCGATCGAGGGATGGGCGAGGCCGATGCGCTTCGGCGAATGGCCGGCCTCGGCGGCGAGCAGCGGCACGGTGAGCCAGTCCGCCATCACGTCGAACATCGAGATGCGGATATCCGCGCCTTGTCCCGATATCGATCGGCCGATCAGCGCTTCGAGAATCGCGGCGTGCGCGGTGGCGCCGGTGGCGATATCGACGATCGACAGCCCGACCCGCGAGGCGCTCTCGGGGCCCCCGGTGATCGAGGCGAGGCCGCTTTCGGCCTGGATCAGCAGATCGTAAGCCTTGCGGTCGGCGTAGGGGCCGCCGTCGCCGTAACCCGAGATGGTGCAGATGACGAGCCTCGGATAGTCCTGGCGCAGCCGCTCGCGGGCGAAGCCGAGCTTGTCCATCGCGCCGGGCTTGAGGTTTTGCAACAGCACGTCGGCGCGCCCGATCAGCGCCTCCATCTCCTTGCGTCCCGCGCCGGAGGCGAGATCGATCACCACCGAGTCCTTGCCGCGATTGAGCCAGACGAAATAGCTGCTCTGGCCCTTGGCGAAGGCATCATAGCCGCGCGCGAAATCGCCCTCGGGGCGCTCGATCTTGATCACGCGCGCGCCGGCGTCGGCGAGGCGCGAGCTACAGAACGGCGCGGCGACGGCCTGTTCGACGGCGACGACAGTGAGACCTTCAAGCGGAAGTGGCATCAATTTGCTTCGCTTTTAAAATCGAAACGGAGATTGAACTCGGCGTCGTTGCCGGGCTCGACCCGGCAATCCATCTTTTTTGAAGAAAGCGTATTCCGAACATGGATGGATGCGCGGGTCGAGCCCGCGCATGACGCTGAATATGACGAAAGGGTCGCGACGATCATGGGCTTTCCATTCGCGCTCAATACGAGCGCGGCATCCCGAGCACGTGCTCGGCGAGATGCGAGAGGATCAGGTTGGTGGAAATCGGCGCGACCGAATAAAGCCGTGTCTCGCGGAATTTGCGCTCGACGTCGTATTCCTCGGCGAAGCCGAAGCCGCCATGGGTCTGGATTGCGACGTTGGCCGCCTCGAATGATGCGTCGGCAGCGAGCATCTTGGCCATGTTGGCCTCGGCGCCGCAGTCCATGCCCGCCTCGTAGCGGCGGGTGGCGTCGCGCACCATCAGTTCGGCGGCGCGCATCGCCGCGTAAGCCTTGGCGATGGGAAACTGGATGCCTTGATTTTGGCCGATCGGGCGGCCGAACACCACGCGGTCCTTGGCGTAGTTGGTGGCTTTGTTGATGAACCACTTGGCGTCGCCGATGCATTCGGCGGCGATCAGGATGCGCTCGGCGTTCATGCCGGACAGGATGTAGCGAAAACCCTTGCCTTCTTCGCCGATGAGATTTTCCGCCGGCACCTTCATGTTGTCGAAGAACACTTCGGTGGTGGCGTGGTTCATCATGGTGCGGATCGGGCGGATGGTCAGGCCGTTGCCCTTGGCGGCGCGCATGTCGACGATGAAAACCGAAAGGCCCTCGGTGCGCTTCTGCACCTGATCGCGCGGCGTGGTGCGCGCCAACAGGATCATCAGGTCGGAATGCTCGGCGCGGCTGGTCCAGATCTTCTGGCCGTTGACGACGTAGTGGTCGCCGTCGCGGCGCGCGGTGGTCTTGAGCGAGGTGGTGTCGGTGCCGCTGGTCGGCTCGGTGACGCCGAAGGCTTGCAGCCGCAATTCGCCGCTGGCGATCTTCGGCAGCCACTTCGCTTTCTGCTCGTCGTTGCCGTGCCGCAGCAGGGTGCCCATGGTGTACATCTGGGCGTGGCAGCCGCCGCCGTTGCAGCCGGCGCGCTGGATTTCCTCCAGGATCGCGGTGGCCGCCGACAGCTTCAGCCCCGCGCCGCCATACTGCTCCGGAATCAGCACCGAGAGATAACCGGCTTCCGTCAGCGCGTCGACGAAGGCCTTCGGATAGGTCATTTCGCGGTCGAGCTTGCGCCAGTATTCGCCGGGGAATTGGGCGCAAAGCTTGGCGACGGCCTCGCGGATATCTGCGTAGTCTTCGGTGCTCACGGGGTTTCCTCGCTTGGCTTATGAAGGCAGCTTGCGGCATCCGGCGCGATAAATCCAGCGCGGATGTCGATGGACGGCTGCTTGCAGCTAGCCAATTCGGCGGCTCATCGCCAATATAATTTCGCTGCGACGCCAGAGCGAAAAGCGATGGCGGGTGGGGAAGGAGGCCTGAGGTCGAATGCCCGGCGGACAGGCCGCGGGCCCGGCTTCCGTCATTGCGCGGAGCGAGGCGACGACGCAATCCAGAAGTCATAAGAAAGAACTGGATTGCTTCGCTTCGCTCGCAATGACGCTGGGTGAAGGCGCTTTTCCGGTCGGTTGGTCACGACAGCCGGACCGGCAGCGATTCATAGCCCTTCACGAAGCTCGAATAGATCCGCTTCGGTTCTCCCACCACCTCGATGGTGTCGAAGCGTTGCAGCATCTCCTCCCAGAGGATGCGCAGTTGCAATTCCGCGAGCCGCATGCCGACGCAGCGATGGATGCCGAAGCCGAACGAGATATGGATCTTCGGCCGCGCGCGGTCGATGATGAATTCGTCCGGCCGCTCGATCACCGCGTCGTCGCGGTTGCCGGAGACGTACCACATCACCACGCGGTCACCCTTGCGGATGGTCTTGCCACCGATCTCGGTGTCGACAAGCGCGGTGCGGCGCATGTGCGCGAGCGGCGTCTGCCAGCGGATCACTTCCGGCACCATCGACTCGATCAGCGCCGGGTTGGCGCGCAGCTTGGCGTATTGGTCGGGAAACTCGTTGAGCGCCAGCACCGAGCCGCTCATCGAGTTGCGCGTGGTGTCGTTGCCGCCGACGATCAGCAGGATGAGGTTGCCCATCAGGTTGTCGGGATCCATGTGGCGCGTCGCCTCGCTGTGCGCCATCATCGACAACAGGTCGTTGCGCGGCTCGGAATTGACGCGCTCGTTCCACAGCCGGCCGAAATAGGTGGCGCATTCGTTCAATTCGTCGCGGCGTTGTTCCTCGGATTCCACCACCATGCTTTTGGGCAGCGCGGTCGAGACGTCGGACCAGCGGGTCAGCTTGTGACGATCCTCCCACGGGAAATCGAACAGCGTCGCCAACATCTGCGTGGTGAGATTGATCGACACCCGCGACACGAAGTCGAAGGTCTCGTTGCGCGGCAATTCGTCGAGCAGCTTTTGCGTGCGCTTGCGGATCAGGACGCCGAGTTCGTCGAGATGGGTCGGCGTGAACATCGGCATCACGGTTTTCCGCTGCGGCATATGGCGCGGCTCGTCCATGGCGATGAAGCTCGGCCACTCGTAGCCTTCGGCGACGTCGCGGATCATGATGCCGCCGTTCTTCACGTCCGACGAGAAGATGCCGTGGCTGGTGTCGACGTGCATGATGTCGTTGTATTTGGTCACCGACCAGTACGGCTCGATCGGCGCCTTGGTGCAGTAATGCACCGGCGCCTCGTTGCGCAGGCGCTCGAAGTAGGGCCACAGCGTATCGTCGCGGAACAGGCGCGGCGCGCCGGGATGGAAATCCTCGATCGGCGTCGTGTAGGCGAGGTCGCGCGCGGCGCGCTGCCGCGCGGCCTTGTCCGGCTCGATGGTGCGATGGAGATTCATGGGCTGAGGTTCTCCCGATGTGATCGTGGCGGCGCGGAACGGTGGCTGCGAATCTTTCCCAATCTGCGCGAATTGCCTAGAGGGATTCTTGCGTCGACCCATTGGCGGGATTGCGGCGGCATGGCGGCGGGGGTGAAAGGTGTTTTAATACCGCAAGAGGAGGGTGGCGGGCGATCGTGCGCCGCAGCATCGGGTCCCTTCTCCGACGGCGCGACCCGTGGCATGGTCCGCCGCAACAGGTGCCGGTCGCGGGAAGGCGGCGCGCGCCCGATGGAGGAGATGACGGACGATGATCCCGAATGCGCTGCCGACGTTCAATTTCGATCTGGGCGACACCGCCGACGCCATCCGCGAGACCGTTCGCGAGTTCTCCGCGAACGAGATCGCGCCGCGCGCCGACGCCATCGACAAGACCAACCAGTTTCCGCGCGACCTGTGGCCGAAGATCGGCGCGCTCGGGCTGCATGGCATCACCGTCGAGGAGGAGTATGGCGGCGCCGGGCTCGGCTACCTTGAGCACTGTCTCGCGGTCGAGGAGATCTCGCGGGCGTCGGCCTCGGTCGGCCTGTCCTATGGCGCGCATTCGAATCTCTGCGTCAACCAGATCCGCCGCAACGGCAACGAGGCGCAGAAGCGCAAGTATCTGCCGAAGCTGATTTCCGGCGAGCATGTCGGCGCGCTGGCGATGTCGGAGCCCGGCGCCGGCTCGGACGTGGTGTCGATGAAGACCCGCGCCGACAAGAAGGGCGACCGCTACGTCCTCAACGGCAACAAGATGTGGATCACCAACGGTCCGATCGCCGAGACGCTGGTGGTCTACGCCAAGACCGATCCCAACGCCGGGCCGCGCGGCATCACCGCGTTCCTGATCGAGAAGGGGATGAAGGGATTCTCCACCGCGCAGAAACTCGACAAGCTCGGGATGCGCGGCTCCGACACCGGCGAACTGGTGTTTACGGACTGCGAGGTGCCGGAGGACAACGTGCTGGGCCAGGTCGGGCGCGGCGTCAACGTGCTGATGTCCGGCCTCGACTATGAGCGCACCGTGCTGGCGGCGGGGCCGCTCGGCATCATGCAGGCGTGCCTCGACGTCGCGGTGCCCTACGTGCATGAGCGCAAGCAGTTCGGCCAGCCGATCGGCACGTTCCAGCTCGTGCAGGGCAAGATCGCCGACATGTACGTCACCATGAACGCCTGCCGCGCCTACGTCTATGCGGTGGCGAAAGCGTGCGACCGCGGCGAGACCACGCGCGAGGACGCCGCCGGCGCCATTCTCTACGCGGCGGAAAAGGCCACGCAATGCGCGCTCGACGCCATCCAGCTGTTGGGCGGCAACGGCTACATCAACGACTATCCGACCGGACGGCTGTTGCGCGACGCAAAACTCTACGAGATCGGCGCCGGCACCAGCGAAATCCGCCGCATGCTGATCGGCCGCGAACTGTTCGAGAAGACGGTGTAGAGGCGTCGGGGACGCGAGGCGTCGTCATTGCGGGAAGCAACGAGAGAAAGTCGTCATTGCGAGGAGCGAAGCGACGAAGCAATCCAGGGGCCGCGAAGAAAGGACTGGATTGCTTCGCTTCGCTCGCAATGACGGGGGGGGGAGGGCGCTCGCAATGACGGAGAGGCCTCGCTCGCAATAACGGTTCAACTTCCTCAGTTCTTCACCACCACCGTGGTGCCGACCGGC
>JBDHSX010000006.1:0-62905 GCA_039808365.1 Xanthobacteraceae bacterium
GTGAGCGCGCCGGTCCGCCTTCCGGAGGCCGCTTCTCGTGAAACCGCGCTAGTTGGGCAGGCTCCGGCTTCGGCTCCCGTAACGATGCGGAGCCAGCGCAAGCGATCGCGCAAGGACCCGCGCGATCGACACGGGCGTTCGCCGGACCAGGACGCACGCATCCTCTTGCGCCGGGCCGATCGGATCACCTCATCCGGCCAGCGTCCCTAAGCATCTCCATGCCGGGCAGATCGCGCAACAGCGCGACAGAAACGCCTCGGTCCTCGCGCAGATGCAGGGCGGCGCGGATTGAAGAAGCCGGATGAACGCCGTCAAGCAGCTTGTGATGGCCGGGCGCATCTCGCTAGTGTGGTGGCTCACAAGTTCGCTTCATTCTCTCGGCGGAGGCACGGCCGGCGCGCGACCGACAAGGCATCGATCGCGAGCGTCAACAGCTAGGAAAATTATGACTATCTCGACCAAATCGCCGCGCAAGACCCGAGCCAACGACACGAAAGCCGCGCCCCTTCGCACGCGGCAGAAATCCGCGATCACGCGCCGCCGCATTCTCGACGCCGCCGCCACCGAGTTCAGCGCGAAGGGTTATGCCGGCACCCGGCTTGAGGACATCGCCGCGCGCGCCGAGATGAAGGCCGGCAGTCTCTACTATCATTTCGCGTCGCGCGAAGAACTCGTCGACGAGGTTCTGCTTTATTGCATGCAATGGATTTACGATCAGGTTCGCGGCGCGGTGATCGAAAGCGATACGGATTCGCCCGCCGAGCATCTTCGCATTGCCATCCGCGCGCATTTGACGGCTGCCCTCAAGCTCGGGGACTACGCGGCCGCTCATATCCGGGTCGTCGGACAGGTTCCCGCCGAGCTGCGCCGACGCGAGTTCGAGGTGCAGAAGGCTTATGGCGCCTTCTGGCAGAAACTGTTCATCAGGGCTCGCGATGCCGGAGCCATTCGCGACGATATCGATTTCGTCGCCGTGCGCCTGCTGATCGTCGGCGCGCTGAACTGGACCATCGAATGGCCGCGAAGCGCCAAACGGGACCTCAACAAGCTCGGCGATACCGTCGAGCAACTCCTGTTCGGTGGCCTCCAGCCACAGCAGCCCGGCAAGCCGAGGCGTTGAACGGCTGTGGCGTTTTCACGCGCAGCATGTCCTCGGGCTTGACCCGAGCAAGGCGACCGGCCTTCGCCGGCATGGGGCGACGACGGCCGCAGCGGGACCGGTCCAGCTTCTCGCCGCCTCTATCCTTCCAGTTCCTTGGCGATCATCTCTCGCAAGCGGAACTTCTGGATCTTGGTCGCTGACATCGGCCATTCCGTGATGAAGCGAAAGTGCTTCGGCAGCTTGAAGCTCGCGATCTGATCCTTGCAGTGCGCGATCAATTCATCCGGCGAAGCCTGCTGGCCGGCCCGCAGCTGGATGAACGCCGCCGGCACCTGCTCGTATTTCTCGTCCGGCGCGGCCACGATCTGGACAATCTGCACCGCCGGGTGGGTGCCGAGGATACCTTCGATCTCGGCGGCCGCGACGTTTTCGCCGCCGACCTTGAGCATGTCCTTCTCGCGATCGAGATAGGTGACGCGCCCCGCCTCATCGACAATCCCGATGTCGCCGGTGCGAAACCAGCCGTCGGCGGTCCAGGCCCGCGCGTTCTTCTCGGGATCGTTGTGATAGCCCTCGAACATGTTGTAGCCGCGCAATGCGATCTCGCCGCGCTTGTGCGGCCCCAGCTCCTTGCCGTTGTCGTCGAGGATCGTCAATTCGATGCCGCGGAAGGCGCGGCCGCACGTCGTCGCGCGCACATCGATCGAATCGTCGGGCACGCCGAGCACCATCTGCCCGCCGGCTTCGGTGCAGCCATAACCGGCGATGATGGGAATCCCGGGAAGCTGATTCTGCAAATGCCTCAGGCTTTTCTCGGAGCCGAGCGACGTCATGATGCGGAGCGGGAGTTCGCCTTCCCGCCACGCCGGATCGTTCATCATGCCTTGAACGATGACAGGAAAGAACGCGAGGACCACGCTCGCCCGCTCCCTGCGCATCAGGGAAACGGCCACGGACGGCTGGAAATATCGGACCGTCGCCATCGCCGCGCCGACGGAAAGACAGGCGGCCATCCCCGCGTAGAGCACCATGTGGAACATGGGCAGCGGGCAGAAAATGCAATCCTGCTCCGTGAGACGGAGCCGCCGGGCCTGCTCGGCGGCGGTGCGGTTGATCGCCTCGTGGCAGAGCGGACTGCCCTTCGGCGAAGCCGTCGTCCCCGACGTGTAAGGCATCACGGCGACGCCGCGCACCTGCACGCGGCTCTGGCGCAGATCGAGCTCGTCGGGGTCGACGGTCTTCGCCATCTCGAACAGGTCGCGCGCATTGACGACGAAACTGGCGTCCTTGCTCCCCACCAGAATGACGCTGCGCAAATTCGGCGCCTCCGGGATGCGAAGATCGCGCGGATTGTTCTGCTCCGCCAGCGCGGGAAACGACTTGGTCAGCAGCGCCACCAGATCGACGGTGTCGTCGAGGACGTCGGTGGTGATGAGAACGCGCAGATCGGCGTCGGCCACGATGTGCTGGATTTCCCGAACACGATTGCGCGTGTTGATGGGAACCGCGATCGCGCCGGCGGCCTGGATTCCGAACAGGAAATGCAGGTTCTCCGGCATGTTCGGCATCAGCACGCCGACACGTTCGCCGGGCGTCACGCCGAGCGCGATCAGTCCCAGCGCGGCTTCCGTGACCGCATCGGCAAGCTGGCTGTAGGTCTCCCGGCTGTCGGGAAAGATCAGCGCGTCCCTGTCCGGCCACCGCTCGGCCGCGCGGGTCACGAGATCAGGCGTGGTGAGAACCTCTGTCCATAGTCGCATTCGTTTCCTCCTATAAGCGGCTCGATTTGGCTCGGACGCTTAGACGCGCTCTGGTAATTGTTATGGTTCGAAGACAATCAGAATTTGATCGACGCGCCGTCGCGCTCGTGCGCGCCGGCCTCGGATCCGGCCGAAAACGCCGGCTCCTTCAACGGACGAAACGGCGCGAGAGATATCGGTGTGGCAAGCGCGAGACCGGCCCCGCATCAGATCTTCATCGTGGTCAGAATCGACTGCTTGCCTGCCATGATCGATGGCGGCGCGTTGCGAAAATCGCGAGGGTCTCACACGCCGATTGGTGCTATTTTCTAAAACATATTAGATTTTGTCAAGGCGCTTTTTGCGTCGACGCGAACGAAAGACGCGGAAATGTTGTGAACTTCACAGACTCACAATTTCTGAGATGCGCGCCTTGCGGAGTGAGCGTTGCGAGAACGAAGCGCCGTCGCTCACCATCAATCGTCCCGATAAGACGAACGCGACCAACGGTCGTCGTCATTGACGACCGCCTGGCTTCACGTTTTCAGAATGGGTGACGTCGGCGAGATCGGCGACGCGAGAGTTCGGACGACCTTGGTCGCTCCGACGGCCGATCAGTTGCGGCCGCCGACCAGTCCGCGCGCGATGACTTGCGCCTGAATCTCGGCCGCGCCCTCGAAGATGTTGAGGATGCGCGCGTCGCACAGCACGCGGCTGATTTCGTATTCCAGCGCGTAGCCGTTGCCGCCGTGAATCTGCAAGGAAGCATCGGCGTTCGACCACGCCGCGCGGGCCCCGAGCAGCTTGGCCATGCCGGCCTCGATGTCGCAGCGTTTGCCGGAGTCCTTGGCGCGCGCCGCGGCGTAGCTCAGTTCGCGCGCGGTGACGAAGTCGACCAGGCCGGCGGCGAGCTTGTCGGAAACGCGGGCGAAATGAATGATGGCCTTGCCGAACTGCTTGCGGTTGAGCGCGTAGTCGAGCCCCAATTCCAGCGCGCGGCGGGCAACGCCCACGGCGCGCGCCGCGGTCTGGATGCGCGCGCCTTCGAAGGTGCGCATCAACTGCTTGAAGCCCTGGCCTTCCTCGCCGCCGAGCAGCGCATCGGCCGGCGCGCGCATGCCGTCGAATTGCAGCGCGTATTCGCGCATGCCGCGATAGCCGAGCACCTCGATCTCGCTGCCGCTCATCCCTTCTGCGGGAAACGGATCGTTCGCCGTGCCGCGCGGCTTGGGCACCAGCAACATCGACAGTCCGGCATAGCCCTTGGCGTCCGGGAGAGTCCGCGCCAGCAGGGTCATGAGATCGGAGCGGCTGGCGTGGGTGATCCAGTTCTTGGCGCCGTCGATCACCCATTCGCCGTTGGCGTCCCGTCGCGCGCGGGTCTGCAACGCGCCGAGATCGGAGCCGGTGTCCGGTTCGGTGAAGACGGCGGTGGGCAGCACCTCGCCGCTGGCGATCCGGGGCAGCCAATGGGCCTTCTGCTCATCGGTTCCGCCGCACACGATCAATTCGCCGGCGATTTCCGAGCGCGTGCCGAGCGAGCCGGTGCCGATCCAGCCACGCGACAATTCCTCCGTGACCAGGCACATCACCAGCTTGTTGAGGCCGAGCCCGCCATACGCCTCGGGGATGCAGACACCGAAGGTCCCGAGGTCGGCCATCGCCTGCACGATGTCGTCGGGAACGAGATCGTTCGCCAGATGCCATTTATGCGCATTGGGGATGATCCGCGTGTCGGTGAAGCGGCGATACTGGTCGCGGATGGAATCGAGGTCGGCGTCGTGCAGCGTCTCGCTCGGCCATCGGCCTTGCGCCAAGGCCGCGACAAGTTCGACGCGGGTTTCGGACAGGTCTTCCTCAAGCAAGCCCGCGCAGGCGTCGGCCAGGGCGCGCCCGGCCGCGCCGATCCCCAGATCCGTGGGACGCAGCAACTCGTTCTGCCCCATCGGCAGGCCGCCGACCAGTTGGCCGATGGTTTCGGCGAAAGCCAGCCGCACCACCATCCGGTCGAGCGGATTGGCGTCCTTGCCGGCGTCCGCCCATTCCAGCAGGGCATCGAGCGCGGCGATGCTTGTCGCGATCCAGGCAAAGCCGTGCGCGGCGCGCTGCTGCTGGTCGATCGGCTTCGCCGCCAGCCGCTTCGCAAGCGCCGCCTGCGCCGCGGACTGGTAGGTGCGCGCGGCGTCCAGCGCCTGCCTCAGGTCGGCCATGATCAGGCGGCCCGCTCAAAGGCCGCCGCGATCCCCTGTCCGCCGCCGATGCACATCGTCTCGATGCCGAAGCGCCCGTCGCGCCGCACCAGTTCGCGGGTCAGGTTGGCGAGGATGCGGCCGCCGGTGGCGCCGATCGGATGACCGAGCGAGATGCCCGAGCCGTTGACGTTGAGGATATCGTTACGGCTGTCGTCGCCACTCCAGCCCCAGCCCTTGAGACAGGCGAGCACCTGCGGCGCGAAGGCTTCATTCAGTTCGACGAGGTCGATGTCCTTCCACGACAGGCCGGTGCGCGCGAACAAGCGCTCCACCGCCGGCACCGGGCCGATGCCCATGCGGCTCGGATCGACGCCCGCCGCCGCCCAGCCATGGAACCAGGCGATCGGCTCAAGCCCGAGTTCCTCAAGCTTGTCCTCGGCAACCACGAGACAAGCGGCCGCCGCGTCATTCTGCTGGCTGGCATTGCCGGCGGTGACCACCGCGCCGGGAATGGTCTTGGCCTCGATCGGCTTCAGCGCGCCCAGCGTCTCCATGGTGGCGTCGGCGCGATAGCCCTCGTCATGGGCGAACATCACCGGATCACCCTTGCGCTGCGGCACCGGCACCGGCACCAGTTCGTCGGCGAACAGGCCGTTCTTCCACGCCGCCGTCGCGCGCTGATGCGAGCGCACCGCGTAGGCATCGCAAGCCTCGCGGCCGATCTGGTAGTCGCGCGCAAGGTTTTCGGCGGTTTCGATCATGCCGGAGATGACGCCGAAACGCTCGATCGGCTGCGACATCAGCCGGCCGCGCGTCAGCCGATCATGCAGCATCATGCCGCCGCCGCGCGAACCGCGACGCGCCTCGACGGTGTAGTATTCGACGTTGGACATGGATTCGACGCCGCCGGCCACGACGACGTCCGACGCGCCGGTCTGCACCATCATCGCCGCGTTGACGACGGATTGCAGGCCCGAGCCGCAGCGGCGGTCGAGCTGATAGCCCGGCACGTCGAGCGGCAGGCCGGCCGCCAGCCACGACCAATGCCCGATCGCCGGCGCTTCGCCGCTGCCGTAGCCTTGCGCGAACACCACGTCATCGACCCGCGCGGGGTCGATCTTGGTGCGCTCGATCAGCGCCTTGAGGACGACGGCGCCCAGTTCGCCGGCGTTCAGCGCGGCAAGGCTGCCGCCGAACTTGCCGACGGCGGTGCGGAGCGGGGAAACGATGGCGGCGCGACGTAAGGTCATGAGATATCTCCGTTAGCTAATGCCGACAATGCCGGCGTCGATCAGGCGGGCAATTTCGCCAGAAGGCAGGGAAAGGCGCTCGGCGAGGACTTGTTCGGAGTGCTGGCCGTTGCGCGGGGCGGGACGCGGCGGATGTCGCGCCAATTGCGGAATGGTCGCGAACGCGCCCGCCGCGGGATAGGCGAAGCCGCTCGGATTCTCGACCGCGCCGAAGATCGGATTGTTGGCGACCAGATCAGGATCGCGGGCGGCGTCGAGCATGGTGCGATAGGCGGAATGGACCACGCCGCCGGCATCGAAAGCCTGGACGAGGTCGGCATGGGTCCGCGCGCCGATCGCCTGATCGAACAGCGGAAACAGAGCGTCGCGGTGCGCGAAGCGCAGGCCGTCGTCCTTGGCGAAAGACACGCCGCGCGCGGCCTCGATGGCCGCGACCGCCTGCTGCAAGCCGAGGGCTGCGAGCAGATTCGACCATTGACGATGCGTGACCACGACGATCATCGTGCGCACGCCGTCGGCGGTCATGAAATCACGTCCGAACAGACCATAGACCGCGTTGCCGAGCCGAGGCCGGTTCTCGTCATTGTACAGGACTTCGGCGACGCCGCCGAGATTGGCGGCGGTGCCGATCGCCACGTCGGACAGCGGAATCCGCACCTCGCTGCCCGTTCCGGTTTCCGACCGGCGGCGCAGCGCCGCCAGCAGCGCGAACGCGGCATAGGCCCCCGAGAGCAAGTCCCACGCCGGCAAGACATGGTTGACCGGCTCCGGCCCCGCGCCGGTCATCATCGGATAGCCGACGGCATTGTTGACCGTATAGTCGAGCGCGGGCGAGCCGTCCGCCCACCCCATGATCCGCACGGTAATCAGGTCGGCCCGCCCGTCGGACAGCACCTCATGCGCCATAAAACCCTTTGCGGGAAAGTTGGTGATGACCTGCCCGGTGGCGCGGATCAGCGCCTGCAGCAACTCGCGCCCCTCCGGGCGGCCGAGATCGAGCGCCAGCGACTTCTTCGCCCGGTTGAGGTTTTCCCAATAGAGCGAATCGTTGTTGGTGGTCACCGGCCAGCGATGGAAGTCCGGCCCGCCGCCGATCTGATCGACGCGGATCACCTCCGCGCCGAGCTGGGCGCAATAAAGCCCGGCGCTGGGCGAAGCGACAAATGACGACGCCTCAATCACCGACAGACCCGAAAGCAAATCATACATGACGGCCTCACTCTGGGTCCGCTGCCAGCCGCGATCCCGTCATTCTCTATGATCCGGCGTCAGACAGGAATCAAGAAGCGCCGGCGTCGGGGCAGGGAGCGCGGCGCGCATCACGATGCCCTCGATACCCTCAGGTTGCGCCATTTGGCCGGCTATCCGGCACGCTCAATCGCGTCTCATGGGCGGCGATGCCGTCGAAAATGATCGTCAGAATTTCCTCGCAGAACGCATCGAACGTTCCGCGCCTCGGGTCGTACCACTCGCTCGTCCAGTTGATGGCGCCGACGACGAACAATTCGACCACCTTGATGTCGAGCGCCGGATTCAGTTCGCCGGCCTCCTGGGCCTGGCGAAACAGGTCGCGCCAGTATTCGACGTAGCTGCGGCGGACCGCGCGCTGGCGCTGCTTGGCCTCGGGCGGCAGTTGCGGCCACAGCCGAATATTGGCCGAGGTGAAGTCGCCCTGATGCAGCGCGTTCAGCAAATGCTCACGGATCGCGGCGGCGATGCGCTCGCGCCATGTCGCCGTCGCCGGCAGCGCCGCCACGCGGTTGCGCACCGCGACCGCCACGTCGCCGACGCCGATCCGCAGCACCTCGTCGAGAATTTCGTCCTTGGAGCCGAAATGGTTGTAGATGCTGCCGGCGGTGATCCCGGCTTCCTTGGCGATCTCGCGCAGCGATGTGGTCGCGAAGCCGTTGTAGCGAAACAGCCTTGCCGCCACGAGAAGGATACGGTCGCGGGTGCCGATATCGTGGCCGGCGGTCACGCGACTTGCTGTCGGGGTCCTGCCCATCGGGTGCTCTCCTGTCGTTTCGTCACTCGACCACCGCGAGCAGCGTATGACGCTCCACCAGATCGCCGGGGGCGCAATTCAGTGAAACGATGACGCCGTCGTGCGGCGCATCGATTGCGATCTCCATCTTCATCGACTCGAGAACGATGAGAGACTGTTCGGCCTCGACCCTGTCCCCTTCCTTGACGTTGACCTTGATGATCGTCCCCATCAGCGGGGAAAGGAGCCGGCCGCTCTTGCCTTCGTCCTCCGCCTCGTCGAGCAGGAAAGGCGCGACGTCCAGGCGCAGACTGGTTTGACGCCACTGAACGAAGACCTCGCTTTGGTCGACGACAGCATGGATCGATTCGGTGCGCCCGTCGATGTCGACCTGATATGATTCACCCTCGCCGGCGCGCAGGCGCAGCGACGATAATTGACCGTTCACGGCGATCCTGACCAGATCCCGCTCGGCGGCCGCCAGCGCGACGGACCATTCCCGATCTCCCTGACGCATGACGAAGGCCGGCACCGCCGGCGCGCCGCGCTCGCCGTCATCGAGACGCCACGCCGAGTAACCACTCCAGGGGTCTCGCGCGACGCCGGAATGCCATTTGGCCAACCACAACGCCGCGGCGGCGGCAATCACGCTGTCGGTCGGCTCGTCCTCCGCCTGCAAGCGCTCCAGTTCGCGATCGATAAAGCGATTGTCCACCTCATTGGCCAGCACTTGCGGGTGCGACAGCAATAGCGACAGGAAGCTCAGGTTGTTTCTCACGCCCAGCAGCACGCATTGGTCGATGCCGGCCCGCAGACGCCTGAGCCCCTCCGCCCGGTTGCCGCCGCGCGCGACCAGCTTGGCCAGCATGGCGTCATAATGCGGCGTGACCTCGCTGCCGGTCTCCACGCCGACATCGACGCGAAAATCCTTGCCGGGCAGGTGCAGCAACCGGATCAATCCGGCGCTGGGAATGAAGCCGGCGCGCGGATCCTCGGCGTAGATGCGCGCCTGCACGGCATAGCCTTCGGCCCGCACATCCTGCTGGGCGAGCGGCAATTGCTCGTTCTCGGCGATCCGCAACTGCAATTCCACCAGATCGAGACCGCAGATTTCCTCCGTCACGGTGTGTTCGACCTGAAGCCGCGGATTGCATTCCAGAAACCAGAACGCATCGCCCGCCACCAGGAACTCCATGGTGCCCAGGCCGCGATACTTCACGCGCTGCGCCAGACGCACGGCCGCGCCGAGAATGGCTTCACGCAGCGCCGGCGACAGGCTTTCGGCAGGCGCTTCCTCGATCACCTTCTGAAAGCGGCGCTGGAGCGAGCATTCGCGCTCGAACAGGTGAATGACGTTGCCGTGACCGTCGCCCGCCACCTGCACCTCGATATGCCGCGGCTTATCGATGAACTGCTCGACCAGGAGATTGGGCAGGCCGAAGGACGCCTGCGCCTCGCGCATCGCGGATTCGATCACCTCATCGAGCCGATCCAGCGTCTGCACGACGCGCACGCCGCGTCCGCCGCCGCCCGCGACGGCCTTCAGCAGCGCGGGGAGTTTCATCGATCGAACCTGCCGGGCGACAGCTTCCGCGTCGCTCCAGCTATCGAGGCCGCCCTCGATCACCGGCACCTGCGCCTGGACGGCCTCGCGTTTCGCGCTTGCCTTGTCCGAGAAGCGACGCATGGTTTCGGGACGGGGGCCGATGAAGGTCAGGCCGGCCGCCTCGACGGCTTCGGCGAAAGCCGGATTCTCCGACAGAAAGCCGATCCCCGGATGCACGGCGTCCGCGCCCGTCGCCATGGCGGCGGCGACGATCGCCGGAATGTTCAGATAACTTTCCGCCGCGGGCGCGCCGCCGATCCGCACGGACCGGCCGATGCGGCGGACGTGGAGGGCGTCCCGGTCGGCGTCGGAATGCACGGTGGCGACGGCATAACCCATCCGTTCGCAGGTGTCGGCGATGCGGCAGGCGATGTCGCCACGGTTCGCAATCAGAATCTTGTTCAGCATCTTGTCGCCTTTCCCGCCTACATCCGGAGGATCGGAAAGTGGGTCGGTATCGGAGGCACCCGCGCGGCGAGGTCCAGCACCAGGCTCATCGCGGTGCGCGTCTCGGCCGGATCAAGGATGCCGTCGATCCAGAGATTGGCCGCGTAATTGTTCATGTTGGCGAAGTTGGTGAACTGCTCGCGGATCGGCGCGCGGAATTCCTCCTCCTCCTGCTCGGACCATTGCTGACCCAGACGCTCGCGCTTGCGCCGCTGCACCATCGCCAGCGTCGTCGCCGCCTGCTCGGGTCCCATGAGCGCGGCCCGCCCGTTCGGCCAGCCGAAGGAAAAGTGCGGCTCGAACGGACGGCCGCACATGCCCATGTAACCGGCGCCGTACGAACTGCCGATCACCAGATTGTATTTGGGCACGTTGGCCGCCGACATGGCCTGCACCATCTTGGCGCCGTGCTTGGCGATCCCGCCCCACTCCGCGTCGCGGCCGACCATGTAGCCGGTGACGTCGGCCATGAAGATCAGCGGAATGTTGCGCTTGCAGCACATGGCGATGAACTGCACGGCCTTGATCGAGCTCTCGGACATCAGCACGCCCTGATTGGCCACGATGCCAACCGGATAGCCGCCCCAATTGGCGAAGCCGCAAAGCAGCGTCTCGCCGAAATTCTGCTTGAACTCGTCGAAGCGGCTGTCGTCCACCAGGCGCGCGATGATTTCGCGGGTGTTGGTCTGCACCCTCATATCGCTGTTGACGATGCCGTAGATCTCGCGCGGGTCGTAGCGCGGCGGCTGCGGCGTCACCGGCATGGTGAACGGCTCGGGCCGCGCCGGCAGATCGGCGATCAACCGGCGAAGCACGCCCAGCGCGTGACGATCGTTATTGACGAGATAGTCGGTCACGCCGCTGCGGAAGGTGTGCATTTCCGCGCCGCCGAGCGTTTCGCGGTCGACCACCTCGCCCGTCGCCGACTGCACGATCTCCGGACCGCCGAGATGAATATAGCCCTGCCCCTTGACGATCACCGCCTGGTCGGTCAGCACCGGCGTATAGGCGCCGCCGGCCGTGCACGCGCCATGCACGACGGAGATTTGGGGAATGCCGTCCGCCGATTGCCGAATGAGCTGATGCAGCACCGAGCCGTATTGGCCCGCGTCGGGAAAGATGCCCGCCATCTCCGGCAGGTTGGCGCCGCCGGAATCGACCAGGGTGATACCGGGAAGGCGATGCTGCCACGCGATTTTCTGGGCGCGGACGTGCTTCTTGGCGGTCATCGTATAATACGTGCCGCCCTTCACGGTGGAGTCGTTGGCCACGATCATGCACACGCGACCCGACACGCGGCCGATGCCGGTGATGATGCCGGCACCCGGCGGATTGCTGCCATACATGCCGTCGCCGGCGAGTTCACCGATTTCCAGGAACGGAGAGCCCGGATCCAGCAGCGCCTCCACGCGATCGCGCGGCAGGAGCTTGCCGGCCTTGGTGTGGCGCTCCTTCGCGGCGGCCTCGCCGCTCGCCCGCGCCCGCTTGCGGCGCTGATGCAGATCGTCCAGCAACACCTGAAACTGGGCGGCGTTGCGCTTGAAATCGGCCGAGCCGGTCGAAACATGGGATGAGATGACGCTCACATTCCTACTCGCTCTTGGTGTGGCGCTTAGCGCTGACTTAGCGTGGACATCAACGTTGAAAGGCGATCGCGGTGCTCGTCGGTGGTGAACAGATAGGATTGCAGATACGCCTCATAGGTCGCGCAGGTCTGGAAGTCCGCATCCTGCCCCCGCAGCACCGCCTGCTTGCTGATCGCGGTGGCGCGCCGGGGCGCGGCAACGGCGATCCGCCCGGCGATCTCCAACGCCCGATCCAGCAGATGTCCGGGCGCCACGACATCGACGAACAGGCCGTGGCGGCGCCCTTCCTCGGCGCCCACCGTTGCGCCGGTCAGCATCCAGTACTGCGCCATCATGGTTCCGACGATTTTCGGCAGCAGATAGGCGCACGCCATGTCGCAGGCCGCCGCCCCGACGCGCCCGAAGGCGAAGAAGTAGCTGGCCTTCTCGGACGCCACCGCGATGTCGCAGGCCAGCGCCAGCGCGGCGCCGCCGCCTACGGCCGCGCCATTGACGGCGGCGACGACCGGAAGGTCCAGTTCACGCAGGCGCTGGACCACGCGGTTGTAATCCCGGACGACGCTGAACTGCCGCTCCTGATCGCACCCGGCAGGATCGATCAGCGCGCCCAGTTCGGCCCCCGCGCAGAAGACGGGACCGGCGCCCGTCAACACGATCGCATGCACGCCCTGATCGCGCTCAAGGTCGTCGAGCAGACGAATCAAGTCCGCCGCCAGCGCGGTGCCCAGCGCGTTTCTGCTTTGCGGGCGATCGATGGTCACGATCGCCACGCCGTCCCTGCATTCGAGACGCAGATCGGGCGAGACGGATCTGCTGGGATGACTGGTCCTGGACATGGATCGGCCCCAAGTCGGAGTCGTGAAGGGATGGCTGGCGATCGACCGGCGGCGGCTCAGGTGCCGGTCCACTTCGGCGGGCGTCCCTCGGCGAAGGCGCGCGGGCCTTCCTGCGCATCGTTGCTGGCGTAGACGTCGCGATAGATATGCCAGGCGGTTTCCGAGGCGTTGTCGCAACCGACGCTCATCGCCGTCAGAATCGCGCGCTTGCCCGCGATCACTGAAAGCGGTGCATTGTCGCGAATGCGCTCGGCGAGCTGTTGCGCCCGCGCCCGCACCGCGTTGGCGTCGGCTTCGAGATAGTTGATGAAGCCGAGCTTTTCGAGCTTCTCGATCGGATACATGTCGCCGGTCATGGTCATTTCCATCAGGATCGGCTCGGGCAGCATCCACACCAGCGGCATGCCCCAGGGCGAGCCGCGACCGATCTTGGTCTCGGTGATGCCGATCTTCGAACCCACGAGACCGACGCGGATGTCGGAGTTGAGGCTCAGCAGCATCCCGCCGGCCGCGACATGTCCCGTCATCGCGGCGATGATCGGCACCTTGACGCGGCGCATCCGCCCCTGGAAGGCGTCGCGATGAAACGTCAGGATGTCCTCGCCGGTTTCCGCCTTCATGCGGGCGGCCTCCTTGAGGTCGAGCCCGGCGCAGAAGGTGCCGCAGTCCGCCGAGGTCAGGATCACCACGCGGATCGCGGGCGTCTCGTCGATCTTCTCCCACAGCCTCACCAGGCCGTTCGAAACCGAAATGGACAACGCATTGCGCGCCTTGGGCCGATTGATGCAGACGGTCGCGATGCCGTCCTTGACGTTGAAAAGAAGATCGTCGCCCTGTTCCATGGATCACCTCTGTTGTTATTCGTTCAACAAGCCGGATCGCCGGCCAACCTGCTCCCCTCCATGGCGCGAGATGACTTCGCTGAAAGCGAGGCGACGCGACGTGAAGCGAAAGCGCTCGGCGTTATTGTCGCTTGAGAAGTCCGGAGTGCATCAGCTTTCCCGACAGCCGGCGGCCGATGATGTCCTCCGCCAACGTCGCCGCCTCGATGAGAGCATTGAGATCGAGCCCCGTGGAGATGCCCATTTCCTCGCACATGAAGGCCATGTCCTCGGTGCAGATATTTCCCGCGCCCTGAACGTTCGCATGCTTGGCGAAAGGACAGCCGCCGAGACCGGCGATCGAGCTGTCGAACAGGCTCACGCCCATCTGCAAGGCCGTGAGCACATTGGCCGCGCCCACGCCTCGCGTGTCATGCAGATGCGTCCCGATCCGCGCCTCGGGCACCAGCTCGCGCACGGCGCCGATCATGCGGCGAACCGACTCCGGATTGCCCCAGCCCACCGTATCCGCCAGATAGATCGCCGGCAGCGGAAACCTCAATTCCTTGGAGAGATCGACAATGAAGCGAACGTTGTCGAGCACCCGATCGAGCGGCACGTCGCCTTCGTAATTGCAGCCGAACGCGGTGAGGATGTACGCCTTGTCCACCGACACGCCTTCGTCCAGGTACAATTGCGCCCACTTCGCTTGCCGCCCACGCTGCTCCGCCACGGTGCAATTGTTGTTCTTCAGGCAGAACGTATCCGTCGTGTAGAAAATCAGCTTGCCGTCGAGGTCGACGCCGGGCGTGCCCGCCGCGCGGCGGAAGCCGGCCTCGTTGAGCCACAGGCTGGTATAGCGGACGCCTTCGCGCTTATGGATGGCGCGGAACAGATCGGCCGTGTCCGCCATGGTCGGAACCGCCTTCGGGCTGACGAAAGAACCGACCTGAACCTGCTTCAGTCCGCTCGCGGCCAGCGCCTCGATCAGGCGCGCGCGCCGTTCCAGCGGATACAGGGTCTTTTCAATCTGGAAGCCCTCGCGCGGGCCCTCCTCATGAAATTCGACGAACTTCGGGAGATCGCTCACGGTTTCCGCCTCTCGCTCGGCTTCCTATGATTTGACAAACGAACGTTTGTTTATATATATCTTCGATATCGGCCGATCAAGAGCGAAGTTCGATATCTCTAAACACACGAATTCACTAGAAAAAATAATCAAAAGGACGATTTCGAGTGTCTCCTTCGGGATAAATCGTGCAAACAGTTGTTTGTTTGCAGGATAACGAGGACTCGGATGGATTGGGAGAGACGGGCGTCATGACATCCTTTCTGCGTTCTCTTGAATCGTCCGCCGTCGCGCGGGAGGCGTCACACCCCGCGCTTTCGTCGCCGGACGAGTCCCTCACCCACGCCGAATTCCTCGATCAGATCGCCCGCATCGGCGGCGGGCTGCTGGCGTTGGGCGCCAAGCCGGGTATGCCGGATGAAGCGGTTTGTCGGCGGCCCTTGTCTTGCGCATGGGATCGACCTATCGCCCGCGCCCGGTCTTCGTCGTCGCCGATCCGCCGAAGACCCGCAACATGAAGATTATGCGTCGCGTCATCCGCGCCGTTCTGCTCAAGCAATCGCCCGGAGACCTGTCCGCGCTGAGCAATCCCGAGAGCATCAACACACGGACCCGAAGCTTCGAGGAGCACGCCCCATGAGCCAATCTCCACTTTCCCTCCAGCCGGGCCGGCGCGCCGTCTTCACGGAACTGGGCGAGGACGCGCAAGACGCGCTCGATCACTTCCTGAAAATCGAGCAGCAGCCCGCGCCCGACCCCGCGCGGTGCAAGCCGGACGAAGTGATCGTGCGCATCGAAAGCTCGGCGGTCTCATGGATCGATCTGGTGATGGCCAGCGGGCAATATCAGCATCGCTGCTATCCGCCCTACATTCCCGGCGTTGAATATAGCGGCGTGGTGCAATGGACGGGACCCGAGGTCGATAATCGGCGGATCGCGGTCGGCGACCGGGTGCTGAGCGACTTCATCGCCTGCGGCCCGCGCGCCAAGACCGCCTATCAGGGCGCCGGCGGTTTCGCCGGCTATGCCGTGGTGCCCGCGGCGGCGCTGTGCCGCATTCCGGAACGCCTCGGCTTCGACCAGGCCGCCAACCTGTTGGCCAGTTACGAGACCGCCTATCACTGCATCATCGCGCGCGGCCAGGTGCAGGCCGGTGAAACGGTTCTGATCCATGGCGCATCGGGCGCGTCGGGTCTGGCGGCCGTGCAGGTCTGCCGAATGCTGGGCGCAAGGGTGATCGCCACGGGACGTTCGGACGACAAGCTGGCGCTCGTCAGGTCGCACGGCGCGGATCATGTGATCAATACGCGCGGCACGGATTATCCCTCCGGCGTTCGCGCCTTCCGCGATGAGGTGAAGAAACTCACCGACGGGCAAGGCGTCGATGTGGTCTACGATGCGGTCGGAGGCGACATCTCGCTGGAAAGTCTCCGCTGCGTGGCCTTCGGCGCCCGCTTCCTGATCGTCGGCTGGGCGTCCACGCCGAACGTGGCGGACGGCAAGGGTCGCCGCGGCGCGCCGCGCGCCAACATGCTGCCGACCAACCTGATCCAGATGAAGGGCCTGACCGTGATGGGTTGCCCGGCGGTCATCACGGTGGAGCGCGCGCCGCACCTGCGCGAGCCACGGAAGTCGCTCATCCTGGAATGGGCGGCGGCCGGCAAGATCACGCCGTTCGTCTCCAAGGTGTTCACCATGGATCAGGCCCGCGAGGCGCTGCGCGCGCGCTGGGACGGCAGCGTCGCGGGCGGCATCGCCCTGCATCCCTGGGAAACATGATGCCCGCTCTTTTCCTATTTCGCAGCCCCTAGCTCATCCGCGCGTCGTCATCCCATCAGCCGAGGCATTTCACATGATCGCGTTCGAACCCAAGGAGCCTCATATTCTCGCCGAGAACCTGTGCCTGACGCAGCCTTATGCCATTCAGCGCGCCGCGCGGTAGCGTTCGATCGACAATTCGGCCGCCGGCACCTCGGGCGCACGGCCTGCGATCTGGTCGGCGACGACGCGCCCCGCGCCGCACGCCATGGTCCAGCCCAGCGTGCCGTGGCCGGTGTTGAGATGCAGGTTGTCGAACCGGGTCGGCCCGAGGATCGGCGGTCCGTCCGGCGTCATCGGCCGAAGCCCGCTCCAGAATGTCGCGCGCGAGGCATCGCCGCCGCGCGGAAACAGATCGCCCAGCGAGCGATCGAGCGGCGCGCGCCGGCCCGGCGACAAGCGGACCTGATAGTCGCCGACCTCGGCGGTGCCGCCGACGCGGATGCGCTCGCCGAGCCGGGTGATCGCGACCTTGTAGGTCTCGTCCATGATGGTGGATTGCGGCGCGGCGCGCTCATCGGTGATCGGCACCGTCAGCGAATAGCCCTTGACCGGATAGACCGGGATATGGATGCCGAGCGGACGCAGCAGCAGCGGCGAAAAGCTGCCGAGCGCTATGACATAGCGATCCGCGACGAAACCGCCCTGATCCGTCATGACCTGTGCGACGCGGCCGCCGCTGACGTCCACCGACCGGATCGTCGCGCCATAGACGAACTTGACCCCGCGTTCGGCACTGATCCGTTCCAGCCGTTGCGTGAACAGATGGCAATCGCCGGTCTCGTCGTCCGGCAGGCGCAAGCCGCCGACAAAGCGCTCGCGCACCGCGGCGAGCGCCGGCTCGACACTGATGCAGCCGTCGCGATCAAGCATCTGGTAAGGCACGTTGTATTGCTTCAGCACCTCGATGTCGCCGCCGGTCGCGTCGAGTTGCGCCTGCTTGCGGAACAGTTGCAGCGTGCCCTGGCTGCGCTGGTCATAGCCGATGCCGGTTTCCGCCCGCAGCGCCCGCAGGCAATCGCGGCTGTATTCGGCGATGCCGACCATGCGCGCCTTGTTCACCGCATAGCGCGCGGCGGTGCAGTTGCGCAGCATCTGAACCAGAAAGCGCCACATCGCCGGATCAAGTTGCGGACGCACCACCAGCGGGCCGTGGCGATCGAGAATCCAGCGGATCGCCTTCAGCGGCACGCCGGGGCCGGCCCATGGCGAGGCATAGCCGGGCGATACTTCGCCGGCGTTGGCGAAGCTGGTCTCCAGCCCCGGACCAGGCTGGCGGTCGATCACCGTCACCTCAAAACCGTGCCTCGACAGGTAATAGGCGGTGGTGACGCCGATCACGCCGGCGCCGAGAACCAGAACTTTCATGACGGATTCCCGGTCTCCATCGTGGCCTGCGTTACCTCGCGCGCCACGGCTGATTTTTCATTGATGAAAATGCCACTGCGCTGACGCCGGTTCCCCGCGAATAGACCTTTACGGACCGACTTGAACGCAGGATTATCTCGCTGATCGATCAAGATTTGAAGATTTCCGGCGAAAAATCCTGTCATTCCGCCGGAATCGGGAGCCGCCATGACCATCGAACTCGACGCCATCGACCGCAAAATTATCCGCGAGCTGGTCCGTGACGCCCGGCTCAGCCACGTCGTGCTGTCCGAGCGCGTCGGCTTGTCGGCGACCGCCTGCGCGCGGCGATTGCAGCATTTGGAGAAAGCCGGCGTCATTCGCGGCTATGCGGCCGAGATCGACGCCGCCGCGCTCGGCTACCGCATGCACGTCATCGTCAGCATCACGCTGGACCGGCAGAACGAGAATGCGCTGGCCGCCTTCGAGAAGGCGATCGGCAAATGCCCCGACGTCGTCTCCTGCCATCTGATGTCGGGCAGCGACGACTACCTCGTCCAGGTGCAGGCGCGCGACATGGCGGATTTCGAGCGCATCCACAACCGGCATCTGTCGCGGCTGCCGGGCGTGGTGCGGCTGCATTCCAGTTTCGCCATGCGCAGCGTGATCGCGCGCGGCGTCTCGCCGGCGGTCCTGAACGGATAGAGCACGGCCCCGAACAGCGCGACCGGCCGCGGCCTACCAGGTGTCGATGCACGGCCGCTTGCGATGGGCGCGCTTTTCCGGCGCGGGCACCGAACGCAGGCCGGCCATGATCCAGTCGCGCGTGGTCGCCGGATCGATCACCTCGTCGATCTCCAGCACCGAGGCGATCGACGTCGCCTTGCCGTTGGCGTAGAGCTGCGCGACCTTGTCCTGATAATACTTCTCGCGCTCGGCCGGATCGGCGATGGCCTCCATCTCCTTGCGGAAACCGAGGCGGACATAGCCTTCCAGACCCATGCCGCCGAATTCGCCGGTCGGCCACGCCACGGTGAAGAACGAGGCGTGGAAGCCGCCGCCAAGCATCGACTGCGCCCCCAAGCCGTAGCCCTTGCGCAGCACGACGCCGAACAACGGCACCGAGAGGCTCGCGCCGGTGACGAACATGCGCGCGACATGGCGCACGATCGCGGTCTTCTCGGCCTCGGGACCAACCATGAAGCCCGGCGTGTCGCACAGGGAAATCAGCGGGATATCGAAGGCGTCGCACAACTGCATGAAGCGCGCCGCCTTGTCGCCGGCGTCGGCGTCGATCGCGCCGCCGAGATGTTTCGGATTGTTGGCGATCAGACCGAACGGCTTGCCTTCGATGCGGATGAAAGCGGTGATCATGCCGACGCCGAAATCGCGGCGGATTTCCAGCACCGAGCCCTCGTCCGCCACCAGATCGATCACGTTGCGGATGTCATAGACGCGCAGCCGGTTCTCGGGCACGGCCCGGCGCAGCAGCCGCTGGTCCGGCGCTTCCCAACTCGTCACCGCGCCCTGGAAATACGACAGATATTTTTGCGCGACGGCGGTGGCCTCCTCCTCGTCCTCGACCAGAATATCGATCACGCCGTTGGGCGCCTGGAACGACACCGGGCCGACCTCCGCCGGATGATAGACGCCGAGCCCGCCGCCCTCGATCATCGCCGGGCCGCCCATGCCGATCGAGGCGTTCCTGGTCGCGATGATGACGTCGCAAACGCCGAGCATCGCGGCGTTGCCGGCGAAGCAATAGCCCGACACCACGCCGACCACCGGCACCAGGCCGGAGAGTTTCGCGAATTGCACGAAGGACGGGCCGTCGAGCCCGGTCATGCCGAGCCGGTCGGTGTCGCCGGGGCGGCCGCCGCCGCCCTCGGCATAGAACACCACCGGCATCCGCCACTGCTCGGCGAGGCCGAGCATGCGGTCGATCTTCTTGTGGTTCATGTGGCCCTGGGTGCCGGCCAGCACGGTGTAATCGTAGGCGATCACCATGCAGCGCGCCTCGTGCGCACCGAACTTGTCGGCGTTGACGGTGGCGACGCCGGTGATGAGGCCGTCGGCGGGGGTGTTCTTGATGAGATCGTCGAGCGCGCGGCGGCGGCGTTGGGCCGCGACCGCCAGCGAGCCATATTCGACAAAGGAGCCTTCGTCGACAAGCTGCGCGATGTTCTCGCGCGTGGTGCGCTGGTTGGTCTTGCGCCGGCGTTCGACCGAGGCGGGCCGGTTCTCGTCGCGGGTGTTGGCGTGGCGCGCGAATACTTCGGCGAGATCGGGGCGGATGTGGTCGAGGTCGATATCCACCGCCTCCTCCACCGCGCCGCCGCCGACCTCGGCCGGCTCGATGAACAGGATCGCATCGCCTTGCATCAAGGTCTCGCCGCTCGCGGCGGCGATCTTGACGACCCGACCACCCTCGGGCGCGGCGACGAGATGCTCCATCTTCATGGATTCGATCACCACGATCTGCTGACCCGGCCGCACCAGATCGCCCTCGGCGACGTTGATGGCGACGATGGTGCCTTGCAGCGGCGCCGGCACCGCGACCGATCCCTCCGGCGCGACGACGCGGCCGGCCGCGGCCTTGGCCGCGTCCGCGACATCGCGGGCCGGCTCAAAAAACAGCGGCCGCGCCGGAGTCGTCGTGGCCCGCACCAGTTCGGCGATATGAGTATCGACGAAATTGGTGCTGACGCGATTGGCGACGAAATCCGGATGCGCCAGCACCGCCTGGATGAAGGGCGCGTTGGTGGCGACGCCCTCGACGCGGAATTCACGCAAGGCCCGCGCGGCTTTCGCCACCGCCTCGGGCCAGCGCGCCGCCGGCGCGTGGACGATCACTTTGGCGAGCAGCGAATCGAAGGCGGCGCTGGTCTTGTAGCCCGAATATCCAAACGTATCGACGCGCACGCCCGGCCCCGACGGCGGATCGAACACCGTGAGCGTGCCGCCGGTCGGCGTGGTGGCGCCGCTCTCGTCCATCGTCTCCATGTTGATGCGAAGCTGCACGGCATAGCCGCGCGGCGCGGGCACGGCCGCCTGCGTCAACCCGAGCGAGGCCAGCGTCGCGCCGCTCGCGACCGCGATCTGGGCGCGAACCAGATCGAGGCCGAGCACTTCCTCGGTCACGGTATGCTCGACCTGAAGGCGCGGATTGGCCTCGATGAAGGCGAAGGCCGGCTCGCCGTCGTCCGCCTCGCCGCCCACCAGAAATTCAAACGTGCCGAGGCTGTCGTAATGCGCCGCCGCCGCCAGTTGCTTGGCGGCATCAACGATGCGCGCGCGCAGGCTTTCACTCAGAGAAGGACTCGGCGCGACCTCGATCAGCTTCTGGTTGCGGCGCTGAATGGTGCATTCGCGCTCCCAGAGATGGCTGATGCCGCCGTGCTTGTCGCCGATGATCTGCACCTCGATATGGCGCGCCTTGCGGATCAGCCGCTCGACGTAAACGCCATCGCTGCCGAACGCCGCTCGCGCTTCCGACTGGCAGCGCGCATAGGCGTCATCGAGCTGCGCCACATCTTCGACAATGCGCATGCCGCGCCCGCCACCGCCCGCCAGCGCCTTGATCATCACCGCCGCGTTGGCGCCGAGCGAGGCGAAGAACGCCTTCACCTCGTCGAGCGTGGTCGGCCCCTCGGTGCCCTCGATGATCGGCACGCCGCAGCGCTTCGCCAATATCTTGGCCTCGACCTTGTCGCCGAACAGGTCGAGCGCCTCAGGCATTGGGCCGACGAAGGTGATGCCCTCCTCCTTGCAGCGCCGCGCCAGCATGGCGTTCTCGCTGAGGAAGCCATAACCCGGATGCAGCGCGTCGCAGCCCGCCGCCTTCGCCGCCGCCACCACGGCCTCGATGTCGAGATAGGCGCGCGCGCCGCGGCCGGGAATTTCGCGGGCCTCGTCGGCGGCGCGCACATGCAGCGACAAGGCATCGTCGGCGGGATGGATCGCGACCGTGGCGATGCCGGATTCACCGGCGGCGCGGGCGATGCGAATGGCGATCTCGCCGCGATTGGCGATCAGGAGCTTGCGAAATGACATGGATGGCTTCCGGTTGAACACGACGACGCGCGAGGCCGCGACAATCCGCGACCGCGCATAAATGATGGGATCAGGCGCTCAGTTCCTGCTTCTTGACCTTGCCGGTCGCGGTCATCGGAAGAGCGTCGATGATCCGCACCTCCGGCACCTTATAGACGGCCATCCGCTCCTTGCACCATGCCTGCAAATCCGCCGGCGTCACGGTGCCGACCGCCTCCGGCTTGAGCTGGATGAAGGCGACCGGCACCTGCCCCTTGCCGGGATCGTCGCGGCCGACGACGCCGGAGCCGAGCACGGCCGGATGCTGGCCGAGCAGCGCCTCGATTTCCGGCGGAAACACGCTCATGCCCTTGACCTTCAGCATCTCCTTGCGGCGGCCGAGGAAGTGAATGAAGCCGTCGGCGTCGATCAGGCCGATATCGCCGGTGCGCAGCCAGCCGTCGACGAGACACTCGGCGCTGGCGTCCGGCTTGTTCCAGTAGCCCTTGAGCAGCGACGGCGAGCGAAAGCGGATTTCACCCTCGCTGCCGAGCGGCAACAATTCGCCGGTGTCGAAGTCAGTGATCTTGAATTCCGCGCCGGGCACCGGCAGGCCGACGAAGATCGGCTGCGAGTTGAGATCGAAATTGTCATCCTGAAAACCGGTGGTGAAGGTGTTCGAGGTATGGGTCTCGGTCATGCCCCACGCGCTTTCGGCGAGAACGGTGCCGGTGAGATCGTGCCAGCGCTGGCGATAGCCGGCGTTGAGCTTCTTGACGAACGACACCACCCGCACCTGGCTGAGCGAAGACAAATCGAACTCCGAAAAGCGCGGGTGATCCATCATCTCGACCGCGCCGTCGACCGGCATGGCCATGATGGAGACTTTGTACCTCTCGATCGCCTCCAGCACGCCGACCGCGTCCCAGCGCGCCAACAGCACCAGCGTGCTGCCTGCGAACAGCGGGAAGATCAGCCCCAGATTCTCGCCGGCGATCCAGAACTCCGGAAAGAACGACAGGAACACGCTGCTTTCGTTGCTGGTCAAGCCGGTGCCGTAATTGGCGGCGGCGGTATAAACCATGTCGCGCTGGGTATGGACGCAGCCCTTCGGCATGCCGGTGGTGCCGCCGGTATAGTTGAGCGCGGCAACGTCGTCGAGCGCGGCCGGGGGCAACGGCGCGACATCGCCCATCGCCGCCAGCGCCGGCAGCAGATCGGTCGCGCCCGGCACCACGACGCGCGGCGCGCGCAGCGAGTCCGGCACCGAGATGGTCGGCTTGGCCGGGATCACGTCGGCGAAGCTGGTGACGATGATCTCGCGCAATTTGGTCTCGCCCTTCACCTGATTGACCACGTCAATCAACTGATCCTGCGCGACGATCACCTCGGCATCGGTGTCGTTCAATTCGTAGGACAGTTCGAACGCGCGCGACAGCGGACTGACCGGCACATGCACCGCGCCGAGCTTGAGGATGCCGAAGAACACGATATGAAACTGCGGGCAATTCGGCATGAAGACCGCGACCCGATCGCCCTTCCTGACGCCCTTGGACATCAGCAGCGCCGCGAAGCGGTCGCTCTGCCTGTCGAGATCGCCATAGCTCATGACGTGGCCGTAGAAGATCACCGCCGGATGGTCCGGCTGTCGCTTCGCCCAGGCCCGCAGGTATTCCGTGAGCGCGACCTCGCCATGGAGATATTGCGGCTCGCGCGCCGCCCCTTTCGGCCACGCCTTGCGCCACAGCGCATGAAGCTGATCCAGATAGTCCTTTTCGCTCAATGCAGCGGCCATGCTCGCCGATCCTTCGTCTGTGCGCCGGTTACGACGCGGATGAGTTGAGTTCGCCCAGAATCTGATTCTTGAGCTTGTACTTCTCGACCTTGTTGGTCGGCGTCACCGGCAGCGCCGGGACGAAACGGATGTGGGCGGGCTGCATGTATTTCGGCATCACGCGCCTTGTATGCTCGCGCAATTCGTCCTCGCTCAATGCCTCGCCGGCGACCAGCTCGACAAATACCGCGATATCCTCCTCGCTGCCGATTTTCGCCGGGATCGGCACCGCGGCCACTGCCCGCACCCGCGGGTGGCTCGCGATCAACGCCTCGACCTCGAACGAGGAGACGTTCTCGCCGCGCACGCGGAAGAAGCCGCCCATGCGGTCGACGAAGCAGTACAGGCCGGAGCCGTCGTCGAGTTGCTTGCAGGCGTCGCCGGTGTGGAACCAGCAGGTGCGGAACACCTTGATGGTGGCCTCCGGCTTGCGGAAATACTCCTGAAGCAACAGGCCGGGGAAACGCGGGCGAAACGCCAGCTGGCCGACTTGGCCCGGCGGCAGCACATTGTCGTCGTCATCGAGAATGGCGACCTCGAACAGCGGATTGGGCGCGCCCATCATCCCCTTGGGCAGGGCCTGCGCGCCATCGAGCAGCGGGCGCGCCAGGCTCGCGCAGCGCGCGCGAATCTCCGCCTTCGACGGCCCGCGCCACAACGCATCCGGCGTGCCCTGCGCGTCGCCGAACTGATCGATCACCACGGCGAAGCCGGAGCCGGATTCGGTCTGGCCGAAGCCGGCGGTGACGAAATCGAAGCCGAAGCGGCGCGCCACCTCATGATGATTGGGCGGGAACGGCTGCATGTGAACCTTGTTCAAGGTGTTGGCGCGATCGTCGGCGCGCGGCTCGACGCTCATCAGATACGGCACCATCACGTCGAGCAGCACGCAGGTGGTGGCGCCGCACTCCTTGATGCGGTCCCAGAATTTATTGGGGCTGAACTTGTCCCACAGCCCCACCGTGTTGCCCTGCCACACCGCGCGCGCCAGCAGATAGAACGCGCCGCCGACATGATACAGCGGCAGGTCGCAATAGATCACGTCGTCGGGCGAGGTCAGTTGCCGCCCGGGAAAACCGTAATGGTTGATCCAGCGGAACGGTTGCAGCACGCCCTTGGACGGGCCGGTGGTGCCCGACGTATAGACGATGTTGGCGAGGTCGAACGGCCCGCGCGGCACGTTCGGCACCGGCGCGGTGCTGGCGGCGAGGCTTTCGAACGAAACGATGTCGAGCCGCGCGAAAGCCGGGCCGAAGCTGTCGTCGCCGCGATCGTGATCGTCGGGGCGCGGGGTATGCACGATCAGCCGCCGCAGCGGAATGTCGTCCACCACCTCGCCGAGCACCTCCGCGAAAGACGGGTCGGTGATCAGCGCGAACGGATCGGTGTCCTTGAGCTGATAGGACAACAGCACGCCGCGAAAATTGAAATTGACCGGCGCGAAGATGCCGCCGGCGCGCCAGATCGCGAACATCGCCAGCGCGCTGAGCAGCGAGTTGCGGGTCAGCACGCTGACCGGAACGCCCTCGGTGACGCCCAGCGCGGCGAGGCCCGCCGCGATGCGATCGGTGCGCCGCTTGAACTCGGCGAAGGTCAGCTTGATGCCGTCCTCGCCGTAATGGATGAAGACCTTGTCCGGCATGGTCCGCGCGCATTCGTCAAGCTTGTCGAGCACGACGTCGCCTTCCGCGACCATCGTTGAAAAGACCTGTTCAGGCGTCATGATTTGCAATCCGCTATCGTCGCTTCATGGTGGGATCGAGCGCGACCCGGAGCGATTCACCGAGCGCGTTGAACGCCAGGGCGGTGAATAGAATCGCCAGCCCCGGCGGATACATCTGCTCCGGCGCGATCTCCATGTTCTGATAGGCCCGCGCCAGCATCGCGCCCCAGCTCGCGTTGGGCGGCTGGATGCCAAGGCCGAGGAAGCTCAGGCTCGCCTCCGCCAGCAACGCGCCGGCGAGCAGCAGCGTCACCTGCACGATCACCGGCTGAATGGTGTTGGGCAGCACATGGCGCCACAGGATGCGGCCGGTGGAGGCGCCGAAGCAGCGCGCGCTGTCGACGTAGAGTTCATGGCGCACCACCAGCGTGCGCGCCCGTACCAGCCGGGCAAGCTGCGGGGCGAACACGATACCGACCGAGATCATGCCGTTGGTGAGGCCGATGCCGAGCGCGCCGGTCACCGCGATCGCCAGCACGATGGCGGGAAACGACAGGAAACTGTCGATGACGCGGCTGACGACCTCGTCGACCCAGCCGCCGAGATAGCCGGCCAGCAGGCCGACCGGAACCCCAATCAGGACCGCGACCGCCACCGCGAGAAAACTGGCGTAGAGCGAGGCGGTGCCGCCATAGATCAACCGGCTCAGGGTGTCGCGGCCGAGATCGTCGGCGCCGAGCCAGTGCGCCGCCGACATCGGCGCCAGCGCCGCGTCGAAATCCTGCGCCAGCGGGGAGTAGGGCGAAATCCACGGCGCCAGCGCCGACATCACGACAAGAACGCAGAGGAATATCAGGCTGATCGCGCCGCGCAGATCCGACCTGAACCACTTGCCGAACTTGCTCGTCAGGCTTGGCCGCGCCTCGATCGCCAATGTGGTATCCGTCATGTCAACTGATCCTCGGATCAAGGATGCTGTAAAGCACGTCGGTCAACAGGTTGAGCGCCACCACGATCAGCACCATGATGAAGACGACGCCCTGCACCACCGGGAAATCGCGGTGAATGGCGCCGTTGACGATCAGATTGCCCATGCCCGGAATCGCGAACACCGCCTCGACCACCACGGTCGCGGCCAGCATCCGATTGAACAACAGGCTGATGACGGTCAACAGATTGACGCTGACGTTCTTCAGTCCGTGCCGCCACAGGATCGATGACGGCGGCAGCCCCTTGGCGTGCAGCGTGCGCACCTGCTGCGACGACAGGATTTCCACCAGCGACGAGCGAAGCTGGCGCGCGACCTCGGCGACGCCGCCGGCCGCGAGCGCGCAGGCCGGCAGGATCGCGTGGCGGATCGCCTCCCAGAAATCCTCGCTGATCGGCGTGGCGCCGGTCGCCGGCAACCAGTTGAGATCGAGCGCGAACAACGCCACCAGCAACATGCCGAGCCAGAAGTTGGGGATCGCCACGCCGAGCGAGGCGATCGTCATGACCAAGCCGTCGGTCCACGAGCCGGGTCGGCTCGCCGCCGCGATGCCGAGCGGAATGCCGATGACAAGCGCCAGCAGCATCGCCAGCACCACGATCAGCATCGTGTGCGGCAGGCAGCGCGCGATCGACGACAGCACGGCCTCGCTCGACACCAGCGAATTCGACAGATCGCCGTGAACGGCCTTCCACAGCCACGAGCCGTATTGCACCAGGAACGGCCGATCCAGTCCGTAGATATGGCGAATTTCGGCGATCCGCGCATCGGACGCATTGTCGCCGGCGAGCGTCACCGCGACGTCGCCGGGCACCAGTTTCAGCAATCCGAATACGATGAACGTCGACAGCACGATCACCGGGATCGCCTGCAACAGGCGACGGACAATGATGTTGCGTTTGCGGGACTGAGACATGACGCCGATGGTTCGGAGGAATGAAGGCGTCGCGTTCGCGGACAGAGCCGCGACGCGACGCCGGGAGATCAGCCGAGATGGATGTTCTCGAATTTCGGCTTGCCGAGCAGATTCGGCTTGTAGCCCAACACTTTCTTGCTCAGCGCGTCGAGCGCGTACTGGAATGCGATCGGAGCCGACAGCGCGTTCTCCATGATGAAACGCTGAATCTTGGCGAACACCTTGGCGCGTTCGGTCAGATCCTCGCTTTCACGGCTCTGCTGGATCAGCTTCACCAGTTCCGGATCGGCTTCGCGGCCGGCGTTGTAGTAGGCGCCCTTATCGAAGCCGAGGGCATAGGTCATGCTGGGATCGGGACGCCCCGTCCACGCCGAGAGCAGCAAATCGAATTTCTTCTCGGTGGCGAAGAACTGCGCGCTGATTTCGGCGATGGTGCCGCGGGTGAACTTCAGGCGGATGCCGGCCTCGCCGAGCTGCGCCTGCAACACCTCGCTGCGACGCACGGAATCCTGATCGTTGTAACCGCCGATCGACAGTTCGACGCCGTCCTTGAAGCCGGCTTCCGCGAGCAGCTTCTTGGCCTTGGCCGGATCGTGCGGGTAGAGCGTCGCCACCGATTTGTCGAAGGCCCAATGGGAACTCGGCAGCGTCATGAACGCCGGCTCGCCGAGGCCGCCCATGGTCGCCTTCACGAACGCTTCGCGGTCGAGGGCGAAGTTGATCGCCTGACGGACCTTGACGTTGTCGAGCGGCTTGCGCGTCGTGTTGAAATAAAGCTGGATGCAATACAGCGTCGGCGCGGTGACGACCTGCAAGTTCTTGGCGCGATCGATCACCGGCTTGAGCCGCGCCGGCAGCGAGAAGGTCATCTCGTTCTCGCCGGCGACGACGGACCGCAGCGCGGTGGCGAGTTCCGGAATGATCGCGAACTCGATGCCGTCGAGATAAGGCCGGCCCGGACGCCAATAATTCTCGTGGCGGGTGACGACGAGGCTGGCGTTGTCGGCCCAGCTCACGAACTTCCACGGCCCGGCGCCGACCGGCTTGCGGTTGGTGTCGTCGCCGAGCGCCTTGATGTTGGTCGGCGACACCATCATGCCGGCGCGATCGGACAGGATCGCGGGAAGCGCGGTGTCGGGGTTCTTCAGCTTGAGCGTGACCTGGAGCGGGCCGGTCACCTCCACGGTGTCGACGCTGGTGAGATCCGCCTTGACGTTGGAGCGCGGATCCTTGCGGTTGCGTTCGAGATTGAACTTGACGGCCTCGGCGTCGAGATCGGTGCCGTCGTGGAATTTGATGCCCTTGTTGATGTCCAGCACCATGGTGGTCGGATTGGGGAAGGACCACTTGGCGAGGCCGGGCTTCGGTTTCAGCGTGTCGTATTCCCATTCCACCAGCGTGTCATACATCGTCCACAGGAGGCTGTGGTCGGAACCCGCGCCGCCGGTGGCGGGATCGAGCGACGACGGATTGGCGGGCGCGGCCACCTTGAGAACGCCACCCTTCTTCGCGGCTTCCTGCGCGAAAGCCGGCAGGCCGGCGATGCCGCTCAACGCCGCGCCGCCCGCCAAGGCCATGATCTCGCGCCGGCTCAGCATCCCGACCATGCGATTGGAGTCCGTCATTCTATCCTCCTTGTTTCGAATCGTGTTGCGACTTTGAATCGTGTTGCGACATGTCGTTGTTCGACGGCGGTCCCTCCGCGGTCGAGAAATGGCAGGCGACCCAGTGTCCGGGCTTCAATTCGCGCCACGCCGGAACGTCGTCGGCGCAGCGCGGCTGCGCGACGGGACAACGGGTGCGAAAACGGCAGCCGCTGGGCGGCGAGATCGGGCTGGGAATTTCGCCTTCGAGCACGATCCGCCGCGCGGTGCGCATCGACGACGGCAGCGGCAGCGGCTCGGCCGACAGCAGCGCCTCGGTGTAGGGATGCAGCGGCCGCTCGATGACATCCTCGGCCGATCCCAGCTCCATCAGCTTGCCGAGATAGGTCACGGCGATGCGGTCCGAGATATGCGACACCACGGAAATATCATGGGTGATGAAGACATAGGTCAGGCCGAATTCGCGCTGCAGGTCGGCGAACAGGTTGAGGACGTCGCCGCGGATCGAGACGTCGAGGGCCGCCACCACCTCGTCGCAAACGATCACCTTGGGCCGCAGCATCAGCACGCGCGCGATGTTGACGCGCTGCTTCTGGCCGCCCGAAAGCTGGTGCGGATAACGGTCGGCGTGCTCGCGCGGCAGGCCGACGCGCGACAGCACGGCGAGACCGTCCTTGCGTCGCGAGGCGTCGTTGCCCTCCTTGAGGATCTCGGCCGGCTCGATCACGCTGTCGAGAATGGTCATGCGCGGATTGAGCGCGGCATTGGGATCCTGAAACACGATCTGATAGTCGCGGCGATGGCGGCGGAACTCGGCGCGACCGAAGGTCGCCGGATCGCGGCCCTGATGCAGGACCTGTCCCTCGGACGGCTTGATCAGCGACACCAGCGCGCGGCCCAGCGTCGTCTTGCCCGATCCCGACTCGCCGATAATGCCGAGCGTCTCGCCCGGAAAAACGTCGAAGTCGATGTCGTCGACGGCCTTCACCGTGCCGCCATCCCGCGTCGGGAACAGGATGCGGAGGTTCCGCACCGACATGATCGGCGTCGGATCGGATACGGTCGCGTCTTGAACTGCTGCGCTCAATTCACGGCTCCCGGCAACGAGATTTCCGCCGCGCGACAACATTGAACGAAGTGTTGCGGCCCCAGCGCCACCAGCGGCTGCCGGACCCGGCAACGCTCCGTGGCGTAAGAGCATCGCGGCGCGAACCGACATCCGGCCGGCATGGCGTTCGGCGGCGGCACCCGCCCCGGAATCGACGGCAGGGCGCTGCGGCGCGCGCTCAGGCTTGGCAGCGACCGCAGCAGGCCGGAGGTGTAGGGATGACGCGGCTTCAACAAAACATCGTCGACCGGCGCATCCTCCACCACCTCGCCGGCATACATCGTAATCATCCGGGTGCAGGTTTCGGCGACGACGCCGAGGTCGTGGGTGATGAACAACAGCGCCGTGCCGGTGCGTTCGCTGAGCGTCCGCAGCAGATCGGTGATTTGCGACTGCACCGTCACGTCGAGCGCGGTGGTCGGCTCGTCGGCGATCAACAGCTTCGGCTGGCAGATCAGCGCCATGGCGATCATCACGCGCTGACGCATTCCGCCCGAGAGCTGATGCGGATATTCGTCGCAGCGCCGTTCCGGCGCCGGAATACCGACTTCCGCCAACGCGGCGATGGCGCGTTGCCGCGCTTCCTTGCGGTCGGCGGGAAAATGCGCCCGGTAGGCCTCGCCGATCTGCTCGCCGACGGTGAAGACCGGATCGAGCGCGCTCATCGGCTCCTGGAAAATCATCGCCATGTCGCGCCCGCGCACGGCGCGCATCTGCCGCGCCGACAATGTCGCGAGATCCCGGCCTTCAAACAGAATCTGTCCGGACAGGCGCGTCGTTCGCTCGGGAAGAAGCCGCAGCAGCGAGAGCCCGGTGACGGTCTTGCCGCACCCGCTTTCGCCGACGATGCCGACCCGTTCACCGGGCGCGACCGAAAAACTGACCTCGCGAATGATCGGCAGTTCGCCATCGGAGGTCTGAAACGCCAGCGACAGCGCCCGAACATCGAGCAGCGGCGGCGTCGACGACGGATCCGCGCCCCGCCCGTCCGGCTGCGCTGAGGCGGATTGAAGCGAGGCCGACATGGCGGTCATGATCGAGCCGCCCCGGAGGCCGGGACCACCATGCCGCGACGGCGCGACATGGCCAGCGCGACAGACTGCCGGGGCAAGGGACAATCGCCGCCTCGGCCCGTCACGGACGTCAGGAAGACCAGTTTTGCGGCTGACTGCCTCACACGAGTCGCTCCTTCCCGATAGGACCCGATCTTGGCGTCGGGCTCCGACCAGCTTTGCGCTTGCGCGCCAGAATCAGTTAACTCATTGCAAACGAAAGAATTCTGGCGGTTGCACCAACCGCGGAACGATCGTCGGCGGATTTTGAGAGGCTATAAAGGCCATCTCTTGTCAATTGTCAACAATTGACAAACGGGGTATTTATAAAGGCGCGGCCACCTGGCCGGCCTCATGAGACTGGAGCAGGTCATGGCAGCGCCCGTTCTGAAACTGGCGGCGACAAACGACGGCGACGCGGACGGACGATTTTCACCGCGCACGATTCCCGAACAACTCGCCGAGGAATTGGGCGCCGACATCGTCGCCGGCCGACGCAAGGCCGGCGAGCGCCTGATCGAACTCGACCTCGCGCAGAACTTCGGCGTCAGCCGCGGGCCGGTCCGCGAGGCCCTGCGCATTCTCGAACGCCGGCGCATGGTCGAGCTGCTGCCGCGGCGCGGCGCTTACGTGCGGCCGCTTTCCCTGAAATCGATCGCCGATCTTTTCAATGTCCGTCTTGCGCTGTCGTTGCTGGCGGCGCAGACCATGGCGACGGCGCCGGTCGAAAGCTATGTCGAAACACTGGCGCGCCGCTGCGCCGAACTGAACGACATGGTCGAGACCGGCGACCCGATCGCGTTCGCCCGCGTCACCACCCGCGCGGTGCGAACCATCGCGCATGGCTCAGGCAACGCGCTTTTGCTCGAACTGTCGATCGATCTCGCCAACCAGACGGTGTGGGAAACGATCTGGAAAACGCCGCTCGACTATCTGACGCCGGAGGTGCGCCGCGAGGCCGCCGATCTGATGACGGAAACGCTGGACGCCATTCGCAGGCGCGACCCCGAAACGGCGGTCCGGAGCCTTCGCCTGCTGCTTGAAAACGATCGCGAACGCGCCCTGGCGGTGCTGGCGGATTTGCGCAAGGAAGCCGGCGATCTTCGCGCGATCGCCTCGGGTTAATCGCCCGCCTCGACGAAGGTTTCCTTGAGACTGGCGGTGTTCAGCAGCATCGACGCGATCACATCGCTCGAACCCGGCCGATAGACCGACGTGCGGACCCACATGCTTTCGGTGCGCTTGCTGTCACTCAACGCCACGATTTCCCGCTCGATCTCATAGTCCTCGCCGACAAACAGCGGCCCGTCGATCAGCTTGATCTCCTGATCGGCGAACAGGCCGACGGACGAACCGCGGATCGGGAACGGAAAGACCTTCGAGTTGTAATTAAGCAGCACGCTGATCATCTCCATCGGAATGATCGGCTTTCCCCACGGCGTCGATGATCCGCCCTGCGGCGTGTACCACGACGAGGGCTGAGTGATCTTCTGAAGCTTCTGGTCGAGCGAGAACGGATAGAGCGCGCCCATGTTCTGCGCAAAATCCATCCTGACGCTCTGGCGTTTCGTTCGCATCCCGACGCGGATATCGCGCAGGATGACAAGTTGCCCGACCGGCTTCAGGCCGGCGACCCGGCGGTCCAGCGCCGTTTCCGACGGATCGCGGGCCAGCGACATCGAGCCGCGCAGGACCTCCGTGCCGTCCTTCTTCTCCATCCAGATTTCGGCGTGGGTGCCGCCCGCCGCCGGCGCATTCACCAGCGCCCGGACGTCCTCGCCTTCGAACACCACGTTGCGATAATGCGCGGAAATGCAGCCGCTTTCCAAGAACTCCCGTCCCCATAGCGATACGCCAAGCGGAACGAACTGGCTGAAATGGGTCGGCCCCTCGATGGTGCCGCCACGGAAACCGAGCTTCTGTGCGGTGGCGTCGTCGTGAATCGAGGCGTGGCCGTCATAGGATTGCTCGGCCAGCATCTGCTTCGGCGCGCACCAGGGGCCCGACATCACGGCGCCTTCGGTGGAAACGGTCGTCGCGAATCCGCACTCGTTCATGCGTGTCCTCTCTCGTCATGCCGATAACGGAGACATTCCGTTTCCCGCGCGCGAAACACGCGGGGGGCGAGCCGGCAAGTGGCCGATCAAAGATAGCACGGCCGCGCGGTGCCGCCACCCCATTCGTCGCGGCTCGGGCTATTTGGTCAACATCTCGCGCAGCTTGAAGCGAATGATCTTGCCCGAGCCAGTGCGCGGAATCTGGTCGACGAAATGCACCGAGAACGGCACCTTGTAGGACGACAGCCGCTCCCGGCAATGCTTGAGGATCTGCTCGGCCTCGACGTCGCGATCGCCGCGCCTGACCACGAACAGCGCCGGAACCTCACCGAGAAGATCATGGGGCAGGCCGACGACAGCGTTGTCCACCACGCCATCGACGACGCTGACGACCTCCTCGATCTCGGCCGGCGCGATGTTCTGTCCGCCGCGAATGATCAATTCCTTCAACCGGCCGGTAATCGTCAGAAAGCCGTTCTCATCGCTCCTGGCGAGATCGCCGGTGTGATACCAGCCGTCGCGAAGCGCCGCCGCCGTCTCTTGCGGCTTGTTGTGATAGCCGATCATCACGTTCGGCCCCCGGACGATCAATTCGCCCTCGCTGCCGGCCGGCACATCCTTGCCCGATGCCGCGTCGACGATGCGAACGGCGAGGCCCGGGATCGGCAGACCGCACGATCCCAGCACCCGGCCGCCGGTCGGCCAATTCATCGTCACCATGGTCGCGGTTTCGGTGATGCCATATCCGTCGAGAAGCATCACACCGAAGCGCGACTCGAATTCGCGATTGAGCGTCGCCGGCATGATCGCCCCGGCGGAGACGGCAAGCCGCAGCCCGCCAAGATTGACTTGATCATGTCCCTTCACCGCTTCCAGCAGATAGTGAAACATCGTCGGCACGCCGGGAAGGAAAGTGAATTCACCGCTTCCGAGCAAGCGCAGCGCCTCGGTGGTGGAGAACTTCTCCATGATGTACTCGCTGGCGCCCGCCGCGAGAATGCTGAGCACCGACAGGTTCAGCGCGTAGGAATGGAACAGCGGCAGCGGCGACAGGACCTTGTCGCGCTCGGAAAGTTGAGCGATCGGAGCCCAGCACGACGCCGTGACCCACAACATGCTGTGAACCGACAGCAACACCCCTTTCGCGCGCCCGGTCGTTCCCGAGGTGTAGATGATATACGCCGCCTCATGGATCGAGGACGGATCGCGCGGTTGCGAATGCGGCGGCGTCGACACCAGGTTTTCGTAACGCAAGCCGCCACCCGCTTCACGCCCGATCGCGATGACCGTCGCGACCGTCGGGCACTGCGCCCTGATCGCTTCGATCATCGGCGCGCGTTCGTCGGTGGTGATGACGACCTTGCAGGACGCATCCTGAAGCCGATAGGCGATCTCGCCCTCGGTCGCGTCATTGCTGATCGGCACGCCGATCGCCCCGGCGCGGGTGATCGCGAAGCTGGATTCGATCCAGTTCACGCTGTTCGGAAGCAGGATCGCGACGGTGTCGCCTTCAGCCACACCGAGATCCGCCAGGTGCCCCGCCAGATTCGCGGTCCGTGCCGCCAATTGACCATAGGTCACCTGACGGGTGGCATCCACGAATGCAACCTTGTCGCCACGCTCATCAGCGTGGCGTTGAATCAGCGTCGCAACCGACGCAATCAAATCCGTCCGTAGCATATCTACGTTCCTTGTCCGAGCGCCCTCGCTACACCATGCTGAATCCGCCGCTGATGCTGATCACCTGTCCGGTGATCCAGCCGCCGTGCGGCGACGCCAGCAGCGTCACCATCGGCGCGATGTCCTGCGCCAGCCCGAGGCGGCGAAGCGGATACAGCTTGGTCAGCTTGTCGCGATTGGCCTCGACCCAGGCGCGATCATGCGCCGTCTCGATCAAGCCGAGGGAAATGGTGTTCGCCGTGGTGCCGAAGCGGCCGAATTCACGGGCGAGCGATTTCATCAATCCGATCACCCCGGCGCGCGCGGCGGCGACGATCGCCAGGCCGGATTCGCCGACCCGCGACGAATCCCCGACCAATGCGATGATCCGGCCGTCGCCGGCCTTTTCCAGATGCGGCGCCGCGGCTTTCGAGACGTGAATGGCGCCATAGAGACAGACATTGATCTGCTTCTGCCATTCGTCCGGCGTGGTTTCGACGAAACGGTTGCGCAGCGCGACGCCGGCATTGTTGACCACGATGTTCAGATGCCCGAAGTCGGCGACGATCTTGCCGACCATGTCCTGCACGGCGGCGAAATCCGAAACATCCGCATGATAGGCTTTGGCCTTGCCGCCGATCCGCTCGATCTCCGCGACGACCGCCTCGGCCTGCTCCTTCGAGCCGCGATAATTCACGGCCACGGCAGCACCCTCGGCCGCGAGGCTAAGCGCGATTTCACGTCCGACGTCCCGCGCCGCGCCGGTGACCAGCGCGACCTTGCCTTTAAGTTTCATGTCCATGCGATGAATCCTCGTGGATTTTCCTGTTATCGATCAGTCGAAAGAGCCGTTCCGGAGAGATTGGAAGTTCCAGAATGTCGATGCCGAGCGGGGCGACCGCATCGGCGACCGCGTTGGCGACGGCGGCCGGCGCGCCGATCGTGCCGCCCTCGCCCATGCCGCGAAAGCCATTCAGCGTCGTCACCGATTCCGCCTCGATATGCACGACATCGATCGGCGGCACCTCGGTCGCGGTCGGAATGATGTAGTCGACGAGGCTCGCGGTGACGTTCTGGCCTTCGTCGTTGTAGACGACCTCCTCGTACAACGCGGCGCCGATGCCCTGCGCGACGCCGCCATGGACCTGCCCGTCCACGATCATCGGATTGATCAGCCGGCCGCAATCCTCGGCAACGACGAACCGCTCAAGCTTGATCTGGTAGGTTTCGGGATCGATCTCGACGACGGCGAGATGCGCGGCGGTGGCGCTGGTGCCGAACACCGGATCGTAGGTCTTGGTCGAGGTCAGTTCTTCCCGCTTGTCAGCGGGGATGCGTCCCATCTCAAGATAGACCGCCCGCGCCAATTGCCGGAAAGTCAGGGCGCGATCGGTGCCGACAACGGTGACCTTGCCGTCCGCGACGACGAGATCCTCCGGCGCTGTCTCAAGCAGATGAGACGCGGCCCGGATGATCTTCTCCTTCACCTCCTTGGCGGCGAGCGTCGCCGCGCCGCCGGCGAGCACGGCGCTGCGACTGGCATAGCTGCCGGTCGCGTTGGGCACCGCCGCGCTGTCGCCCTGGATCACGCGGATGTCCTTCACACGGCTACCGAGATGCTCGGCGACCACCTGGGCGAGCGTTGTCTCCAGGCCCTGCCCCATCGCCGTGACGCCGAAAGCCGCGGTGACGGCGCCGGTCGAATCGATGGCGATCTTCGCGGTCTCGGTGCCGGTGTTGATCGGCATGCCCGGCGCCACCGAGATGCGCGATCCGATGCCGGTCAATTCAGCGTAACAGGCCACGCCGATGCCGAACCAGCGGCCGGCGGCGCGCGCCGCGGCCTGCCTGGCGCGCAGCCCCCGATAATCGACCGTCTCGCAAGCAGCGTTGAGGCATTCGGTGAAGGCGCATTGATCCCAGATGATTCCCGACCCGATGCGATGCGGAAACTCGTCGGGCTGGATCATATTGCGCAACCGCAACGCGACGGGATCCATGCCGAGCCGCTGCGCCGCCATGTCCATCAGGCGTTCGGTCACAAAGGTCGACGTCGGCCGGCCCACGCCGCGATAGGGGCCGGTCGGCGGCTTCGACGTCGCGACCCCGCGCACGCGCCCGAGATAATTGGCGATCTTGTAAGGCCCCGGCAGGAAACTCACCACCTGAACCGGCTCGAGCACCGCGGTCCATGGATAGATCGAATAGGCGCCGACATCGCCGATCACCTCCGCCCTGAGCGCGACCGCATGGCCCGAGGCATCGAGCGCCAGTTCGGCATCGATGATTTCATCAAACGCCTGGCTGGTGGCGGCGAGGTCTTCCATCCGGTCGCTGGTCCATTTCACCGCGCGGCCGAGACGGCGCGCGGCGAAGGCGACGAAAATTTCCTCGGGATAGAGCGAGGCTTTGCCGCCGAAACCGCCGCCGACGTCGGGGGCGACCACGCGCAGCCGGCTGCCGGGCATATCGAGCGCGTCCGACAGCGCATCGCGGATAATTCCCGGCACCTGCGACGATGTAAAAAGCGTCAGTTCATCCCGGCCCGGTTCGTATTCCGCGAGATAGGTGCGATTTTCCATCGCCGTCGGCGTCTTGCGGTGAAAGCGGAAGCGACCGGAGACGCGGACGGCGGCGCTGGCGATCGCGGCGTCGGCGTCTCCGGTTCTGAACTCGCGCGAGCACAGCACATTGGTGCCGGCGTCGTCATGAAGGAGCGCGGCGGACGGCGCGGCCGCCTGCTCCGGATCGATCACCACCGCGAGCGGCTCGTAGGCGATGTCGATCAACTCCAGCGCGTCCTCGGCGAGATAGCGGCTGCGCGCGATCACCCCGACCACCGGCTCGCCGACATAGCGCACTTTTGCCGTCGCCAGCGCGGTGATCGGCGTGGCGTGATAGTTCTTCATCCGCGAGGTCGCGAAGACCGCGTTGACATCCGACATATCGTCGGCGGTGAACACCGCGACGACGCCATCGGCCTTGCGGGCCGCGTCGCAATCGATGGATTTTATCAACGCATGAGGGTGATCGCTGCGCCGAAACGCAACATGCAGCACGCCGGGCGCCTTGCGGTCGTCAACAAAGGCGCCGTTGCCGGTGAGGAGACGGGGATCCTCGGTGCGCTTGACGCTGGCGCCGACGATCTTGGGGCGCGTGGCGAGATCCTCGGCTTCCCGCGACAGCGCAGCCGATTTCGACATGGTCTCAGTCATAGCCGTTGGCCAGCTTGCGTAGCGACCGCCACTGTGCGTCGTCATGCCCACAAATCACGGTCGCGCCGTCGGCCTCGATGGCGCGGATTTTCGCGAAGCTGTCGCGGCAGAGGTCCCTGTTCCAGGTGTTCTTCGGAATGATATCGCCGTCGAGACTGGCCCGGATGCTGACGGCATCCGCCGCCAGCAGGAAGCGCCCGCTGTGCTTCAGCGTCACCACTGCTCCCATCGTTCCCGGCGTGTGGCCCGGCAGGTGCACCAGCCGGATGGCGCCGTCGCCGAACAGATCGAGATCGTCGGTCACCGCCTGATAATTAAGCGGATGATCCCACTCGACCGGAAGATATCCGGCACCGAGCGCGTCCGCGCTCCGAGCCGCCGCCAATTCCTCCGCGCGCACGAGGATTCGCGCCTTGGTGAAGAACTGATTGCAACCGCAATGATCCGGATGCAGATGCGAGCAGACCACGACGTCGATATCATCCGGCGAAAGCCCCACCGCCCGCAGGCCGCTGACCACATTGTCCTCGGCCGACATCAACGGCGTCATCACCCGCGCCAGCGGCCCCCACCGCCCTTCGGCGTCGTTGACGACATCCGGATGGCAACCAGTATCGAACAGCACGTTGCCTTGAGCATGGCGCAGCAAAATGCAATTCACCGGCAATTCGATCGTTTCGTTGCGGTCGGTGTCAGGAAAGTAGATGTGCTTGCGCATTTTAAGGCGACCGCCGGATAAAACGTGCATCTTCATGATACGGCCTCGTCAGTCTTAAGCGCGTTCAGTTCGTCGGCGGCCTGGCGCACGGCCCGAACGATGTTCTGATAGCCGGTGCAGCGGCAAAGATTTCCGGAAAGTCCCTCGCGGATATCCTCGTCATCCGCCAACGGCGATTTCCGCAGCAGATCGATCGTCGTCATCAGCATGCCCGGCGTACAAAAGCCGCACTGCAAGGCATGACAGTCATGGAAGGCTTTCTGAACCGGATGTAGCGCGTGCGTCGCGCCGAGGCCCTCGACGGTCTCGACCTTGGCGCCGTCGAGCTGCACCGCCAGCAACAGGCACGACCTGACGCTGTCGCCGTTCACCAGCACCGTACAGGCGCCGCAGACGCCATGTTCGCATCCGACATGCGTCCCGGTCAGACCGAGATCATTGCGCAGGAAATCCGATAGCAGCATCCGCGGCTCGACCGGTCTCTCGTAGTCGTCGCCGTTGATGGTGATGCGGATGGTCACGGGTTCAATCATCGGGCGGGCCTCCTCGATCGATCCCATGCCTTGGCCAGCGCCTGTCGCGCCAGAACGCCAACGAGATGCCGGCGGTAGTCGGCCGATGCGTGCAGGTCGGTGTTCGGTTCGACGGCGTCGCGGATGGCGGCGACGGCCGCCGCAACCGCGGCCTCGCCATAGCGCTGCCCGGTCAAAATGCTTTCGGCCTCGGTCGCGCGCATCGGCGTCTCGCCGACGCCCATCATGCCGATGCGAAGATCGGAAATCGTCTCGCCATCGCCGGTGATGACCACCGCCACCGATGCCAGCGCGAAGTCGCCGGAACGCCGCGCGACTTCCTCGAACGCCCAGCCGGCCCCCTGCGGCAACTTCGGCAGGCGCACTTCGGCCAGCATCTCATCCTCCTCAAGCGCCGTCGTCAGGGCGCCAAGGAAGAAATCCCGAGCTTCGATCGTTCGACGTCCGGATGGCGATTGCACCTCAAGCCGCGCCTCCAGCAAGAGCGACATCATCGGCAGTTCGGCGGCTGGATCGGCATGCGACAGGCTGCCGCCGATGGTGCCGCGATTGCGGATGGCGAGATGGGCGACGTAGCCCATCGCCTCGTGCAGAACTGGAAACTGCGTCGCGATGATCGTCGACGTTTCCAAGGCGCGATGCCGCGTCAGCGGACCGATGCGGATCTCGTCGCCATCGTCGCGCACATAGGCGAGATCGGGAATGCGGTTGATATCGATCAGGATCGCGGGCCGAAGCAGCCGGAAATTGAGCATCGGCATCAGGCTCTGACCACCGGCGATGATCTTGCCGTCGCCGCCGGCATCGTTTAACGCCTGAACCGCGGCCTCGACGCAGTCGGCGGCGAAATAATCGAATGGCGGCGGCTTCATCGTCAAAATCCCTTGAATGCCGGGCGTCGCTTTTCGGCGAACGCCAAGCGCGCCTCGCGATAATCCTCGCTATCCGACGCGCGGTCGATCATCGCCTGCGCGAGCGACCCGCTTTCTCCCATCGAAGCCTGATTCAGAATATACTTCGCGCCCGCGATCGAAAGCGGCGCCTTCGCGGCCATCTCCGCCGCGAAACACCGCGCCTCCTCGCGCGGATCGTCGCTCAGACGATCGACAAGACCGATACGCAGGGCCTCGACGGCATCGAGACGTTCGGCCGTATAGAGAATGCGCTTGGCCGCCGTGAGCCCGACCAGTCCCAAAAGCCGCCTGGTGCTCTGCACCCCGTAAACGATCGACAGATTGGCGGACGGAATCCCGATCTGAGCCGCCGGGCTCGCGACACGAAAATCGCACGCCATCGACAGATGACATCCACCGCCGAGACAGTAGCCATCGATCACGGCAATGACCGGTTGCGGAACGTCGGCGATAGCCTCGGACGACGCATCGACGGCGACTTCGTAGTCAGCGCTGTCCTGTGCGTTCGATCGTACCACCGGGAATTCGGAAACGTCGGCTCCAACGCTGAAGTTGCCGCCCGCGCCGGTGAAGATGATCGCGCGAACATCGCGGTTTCCGCCCAATTCCCGGAAGATGCGCGCGACCTCCCGCCACATCGCCAGCGTCACGGCGTTGCGCCGCGCCGGCCGGTTCAACATCACCGTCGCGACATTGTTTTCGATGATGTAGTCGATATCAGCCACGATATTCGCCTTCTCCGGGTGACATCGTCATTCCGCGCCGGCGGCCGGGACGGAACCGGAAACCCGCGCGCCGAACTGTTCAAAGAATTGCGCGGCAAGTTTTTTCGCCGTGGAATCGATCAAGCGCGCGCCAAGCTGCGCGATTTTGCCCCCAACGCGCGCCTCGGTATAGTAGGATAACTCCGTCGTCTGCGGATCGATTTCCTCAAGCGCCACCTTGGCGCTGCCAGCGGCGAAGCCGGCGATGCCGCCCTGCCCCTCCCCGGAAATCGTGTAGCTGGTCGGGGCCACGATATCCAACAAGCGAACCTTGCCCTGAAACCTGGCCTTGATCGGACCGACCTTGAGAACCGCGACGGCGGCGAATCCGTCATCCGGCGTCTTTTCCAGGCTTTCGCAGCCCGGAATGCAGAGCTTGAGGACATCCGGGTCGTTGAGCGCCTCCCACACCCGTTGCTTTGGCGCGTTCAGTGCGATGCGTCCCGACATGTCCATGGCCGCGTTTCCTTTCTAGTTCACCGGCTGCCGATGCAACGGCGCGACGGCCCGTGAGATATCGTCCGGTATCGACACCGGGCGCCCGGATTTTCGTTCGACGTAGACGTGGACCAGAAACCCTTGAGCGCAGGCCAGATCGTCATCGTCGCGAAACAGACCGATCTCGTAGCGAATGCTGCTGTTGCCCTGACGGCCGATCCGCAGGCCGACATTAACGATCGACGGAAAGGCAATTTCCTTGAAGTATCGGCAATTGGTCTCGGCAACCAGGCCGACGACCGGGCTTGCCGCGACATCGAGAACGTGATTCTCGATCAGGTACTGGCACACGGCAGAATCGAAGAACGACAGATACGTCACGTTCGTCATGTGACGATAGGCGTCGTTATCACCCCATCGCGTCGTCATCGCGCGAAAATGCACGTAGGCGGCCCGCGCTTCCGGTTTCGGCCGATCGCTCATCGAACACCTCATCGACTGTCGGTCTCGGATCGCCTCGTATCGATCCCCGCACGGCGGACCGGTCAGGATGCCACCCGGCGAGGCGCCCTCGCGACATCGACGATCACGGCGCGATATCGCGAGGGACGATCTCTGCTTCGGGGCTGCCTTAGCCCTTCTTCACCAGTGGACACGCGCTGTCCTTGAGCGAACGGAACGCCTCGTCTCCCGGAATGACTTCGCGCAGCTTGTAGTAATCCCACTCACCCTTCGATTCCGACGGCTTCTTGACTTCGTACACATACATATCGTGCACCATCCGCCCGTCTTCGCGGATTTTGCCGTTCTTGGCGAAGAAGTCGTTGACCGGAAGCTCGCGCATCTTGCGCATCACCGCCTGTGCGTCGTCGGTGCCGGCCGCCTCAATGGCCTTGAGGTAATGCATGGTGGACGAGTAATCGCCGGCATCGCCCATGTGCGGCATCCGCTTCATCCGCTCATAGAACCGCTTCGACCACGCCCGCGTCTCGTCGTCGCGATCCCAGTAGAATGCGTTGGTCAGGACCAGCCCCTGCGCGAGGTCGAGTCCCATGCTCTTGATGTCGGTGATCCAGACCAGCAAGCCCGCCAGTTCCTGCCCGCCCTTGCGGATCCCGAATTCCTGCGCCGACTTCACCGCGTTGACCAGAACGGTGCCGGAGCCCGCCAGCGCCACCACCTGCGCTTTCGAGGCTTGCGCCTTCAGCAGGAACGACGATTGATCGAAAGTTTCCGGCGGATAGCGCACCGAACCCACCACCTCGCCGCCAAGCGCCTTGACGATCGCGCTGGTGTCGGCCTCCAGCGCGTGGCCGAAGGCGTAGTCGGCGGTCAGGAAATACCAGCTTTTCTCGCCGGCCTTCAGCAGCGCCGCGCCGGTCCCCTTGGCGAGGGCGTAGGTATCATAAGCATAGTGGATGCTGTTGGGCGTGCAGGCATCGTTGGTCAGCCGCGACGAACCGGAGCCGTTGACGATCGCGATCCGGTCCTTGTCCTTGGCGAGTTGGGAGACGCCGAGCGCGATCGACGAATTGATCAGGTTGGCGATCATGTCGACTTTCTCGACATCGTACCATTTGCGCGCCAGCGCCGATGCGATGTCCGGCTTGTTCTGATGGTCGGCGACCACCACCTCGATCGGCTTGCCCAGCACCTTGCCGCCGAAATCCTCGACGGCCATCTTGACGGCGGTGACCGCGCCTTCGCCGGACTCATGGGAAAACTGGCCCGACATGTCGGTCAATACGCCGATCTTGACGACGTTGTCGGAGATGCCGCCCGACTGCGCCGCCGCCGGGCCGACCAACAGGGCGGTCGCGGCCGCCGCAATCAACATCCTTTGAATTCCAGCCATCGTGTCCTTCCTCCCCAGGTTGATCGATGCGCTCGTATCTTCTACAGTCACATGCATAACTAGACTGTAATGACATGCATAACTAGACTGATATTTCCGGAGAGTCAATCGCGATGATGTGTTAAACGAGCGCAACGCTCAAAACGCCCGCCATCGCCATCCGACGACGAGACCTGTTCACGATGCCTGCAACCGCCAAGATCCAGACCGCGAAACTGCCCGTCAGACCGGCTTCAAAGCCGGCCAAGGCGCGGTCGAGCATCGCGCGGCGCGAGCGCAACTGCTCGGTGGCGCGAACGCTCGACATTGTTTCGGACGCCTGGGCATTCCTGGTGATCCGCGAGGCGTTCTTCGGAACGCAGACGTTCGAAGCGTTCCGTTCGGCGCTGGGCATTCCGCGCGCGACGCTCACCGATCGCCTGAGGAAGCTGACGCAACTCGCGATTTTCCGTCAGGTCGCGAACGGCTCGTCGCGCCGCAAGGAATACCGGCTCACCAAGATGGGATTCGATCTGTATCCGAGTTTCATCGCGCTGATGCAGTTCGGCGACCGGTGGCTGGCCGGTGGCAAGCCGGTCCCCCTGACGCTGATCCACATCAATTGCGGCTGCGCCTGCCACCCCATCGTCGCCTGTTCGCATTGCGGCGAGGCCGTCGAGGCGAAGGACGTCACATACCGCGACGGACCGGGCGCCGGGCGCTACGCGGCGAAGGCCGGCCGCAACACCCGGCGGGCCTCCGATGGAACCCGCTTTCTGCTCGGGCGTCCCAGTTCGGTGTCACGGGCGCTGCAAATCATCGGCGACAAATGGAGCTTCATGGTCGTCCGCGAAGCCTTTTTCGGCAATCGGCGCTACGACAAGATCCTGACCGAGCTTGAGATCGCGCCGAACATCCTCACCGACCGCTTGAACCGCCTGGTGGCGAACGGCGTGTTCCGGCGGCGGCAATATCAGAGTTCGCCCGACCGCTACGAATATCTTCTCACCGACATGGGGCGCGATCTTTACGGCCCCTTCATCGTGATGTTGCGTTGGGGCGACCGCTGGCTCTCCAAGGGCAAGCTCCCTCTCCTGCTCAGGCACAAGACCTGCGGCCACGATTTCCACGCCTCGGTGATTTGCGATCGCTGCAAGCAGCCGATCGTTGCCGCCGACATGCGCTACAAGCTCACTTACGATTCGGCGTCGTTCGGAGCCCTGAGCCCGCGCTCGGTCCCTTAAGAATCGACGCGCCTTGATCGCCGCTATGACGGCACGCGCGCCAGCAGCCGCTGCGCCAGCTTGAGATGCGGCATATCAAGCATCCGTCCGTTGAGGCTCACCGCCCCCGCGGTCGGGTTGGCCGCGAAGGCGGCGATCACCGCCCGCGCCTCAGCGATCGCGGCCGCGCTCGGCGTGAACACGTCATTGATGATATCAATCTGTCCCGGATGGATCGCCATCTTGCCGGTGAAGCCGTCGCGCCGCGCTTCCTCACATTCGCGGCGCAGCCCGTCGCGATCCTGAAACGCCGGGTAAACCGAGTCGATCGGTTGCACGCCGGCGGCCACCGCGCCGAACAGACACAAGGACCGCGCCAGACGAAACGGCTCGATGTAGCGGCCGTCCGCATCATGCTTCGACTCGGCGCCGATATCGGCGGCCAGATCCTCGGCGCCCCAGGTCAGACCGCTCAGCCGCGCGCTGGCCCCGGCATAGGTGCCGAGTTGAAACATCGCCTTCGCGGTTTCGGTGGCCACGACCACAATCCGGGTGTGGCCGATGGCGCCGCCATGCGCCTGCTCGCGGCGCGCCAGTTGCGCGTCGAGATAACGGACGTCGACCCCGCCCTCGGCTTTCGGCAGCATGACGGCATCCGGCCGCGCCGGCATGACGGCGTCGAGGTCGGCCTCGGTCAACCCGCTGTCGCGCGCGTTGACCCGCACGATCAGGTAGGGGCGTCGCGGTTTGCCGACGTGATCGCTAAGAAAGCTGTGCGCGATGGTCCGCGCCAATGGCTTGCGGTCGGTGACAACGGAATCCTCAAGGTCGAGGATCAATGCATCGGCGGCGCTTTCGAGGCCCTTGGCGAGTTTTTTTTCGGAGTCCGCGGGAATAAATAGAAACGAACGCATCCAGCCCACCATCCTTCGAGTTGAGCCGCCAGCGCGAGGCCACGCCAACGACGCGCCGATGACTGCGCCAAAGACGCCGATGGCGGAGTTTGCTCCCGGCATGACCGGAAGCAAAGCCCTGATCGGAATACTTAGCGCCCGAACCGCGCGGCGGAGAAGCTGTCGAACGACAATTCGTTGACCCGCCACCAGAACAGCTGTTCCTGGCGATACGCGCTCCAGGAATCGTAGATCTTCTTGAACTGCGGATGCTGCGCGTTCAACTCGGCGTGGAGCTTCTCCGTCGTGTCATACAACGCATTCAGGACCTCCCGCGAGTAGATGCGCACCTGCGCGCCGGCGGCGACCAGACGCTTGAGCGCGGCCGGATTGCCGTTGTCATATTTGGCCAGCATCCAGCCATTGACCGTGGCGCAGGCGGCTTCAACGGCGGCCTTGTAACCCGCCGGCAGCGCGTCCCAATGCTTCAGGCCGACATAGAGCGAGACCTGCGCCGACCCTTCCGCCCAGCCGGGCGCATAGTAATATTTGGCGACTTTTTGCAGGCCCAGGCGCTCGTCGTCATAGGGACCGACCCATTCGGCCGCGTCGATGGTGCCGCGTTCAAGCGCGGGATAGACATCGGCCGCGCCGAGCTGTTGCGGGACCACGCCGAGCTTGGCCAGAACCTGCCCCGCCAATCCGCCGGTGCGGAACTTGAGGCCCTTGAAATCGTCGACCGTGTTGATCTCCCGGCGGAACCATCCGGCCATCTGCGCGCTGGTGTTGCCGGCGGGAAAGGGACGGATATTGTAGGACGCGAACAGGTCCTGCATCAGCGCCGCGCCGCCGCCATGGGTCATCCAGGCGGCCTGTTGCCGCGCGTTGAGCCCGAATGGAAGGCAGGTGTCGAATGCCAGTGCCGGGTTCTTGCCGATGTAGTAATAGCTCGCCGAATGTCCCATCTCGACGGTGCCATTCTGCACGGCGTCGAGCACCTGCAACGCCGGAACCACCTCGCCGGCGGCGAACACCTGAATGTCGAACTTGCCGTCGGTCAGATCGCTGACGATCTTGGCCAGCAAGCGGCAGCCACCATCGAGCGCATCGAGGCTTTTCGGATAGCTGGTGACCATTCGCCATTTCAACGCCGGCTGCGATTGAGCGACCGCGGGCGATGCGACCGCCGCCGCGGCGCCCGCCAGCGTCGCGCCGATGGCGCCGCGCCGGGAAATCGTCTTCGAAGATACATCCATCATGAACCCTCCCTGTGATTTGAATGTTTCGGCCGCCGCCACCAACGTGCGGGTCAGTATTTCATTTCGCCTGTTCGGTCGGCCGCTTCCGCATGAAGGCGACGCGGCTGCAATTGGCGACCTCCTGGTTGTCTTGGTTGAAGGCGCGATGCCGGAACGTCACCAGCCCCGCGTCGGGCCGCGATCCGCTGGCGCGAACCGCCTCCACCGTGGTCACGACGCGGATCGAATCGCCGTGGAACACCGGCGCGGGAAAATTCACGTCGCTCATGCCGAGGTTGGCGATGGTGGTGCGCAAGGTGGTGTCGTGAACCGATATCCCGATCATCAATCCGAGCGTGAACAGTGAATTCACCAGCGGCTTGCCGAATTCGGTCTTGGCGGCGAAATGAAAATCGATATGCAGCGGCTGCGGATTGAGCGTCATGTTGGAGAACAACATGTTGTCCATCTCCGTCACCGTCCGGGTGATCGGATGTTCGAACGTCTGCCCGACTGAAAATTCCTCGAACCATAGACCCGGCAATTCGACCTCCCCTGTCAGGATTCCACGGCGCTCGCCGGCTCGATCGAAACGATCAACTGGCCGGCGCGAACGGTTTTGCCTTTCTCCGCCGCGACCCGCGTGACCTGTCCGGCGCAAGCCGCCTTCAGATCGGTAAACAGCTTCATCGATTCGAGAACGGCGACGGTTTGTCCGGCATCGACCCGGTCGCCCTCCGCCACCATGACGTCCGCCAATAGGCCCGGCATCATCGCGGTGATGTTGTTGGGGTCGGCGCTGTTGGCGGCGGACGCGGTTTCGAGCGCGACCTCCGCAGTGAGGCGGACCTCGAAACGCGCTTCGACCGATCGCGCGCGGATCGCCACATGAGGGCCGTCCACCGCGAACGGCAAGCGATGGGTGACCTCGCCGATTTGCGCGACAAGGATTCCCTGGACCGCCGAGGCCGTCACGGCAAGACCGCCGCCGGCATCCGAAATCGTAAACTGATCGCCTTCCCCCGCCACCGTCATGGTCCAGGCGTCAGTCTCGCTCTTGACGGTCAGATGGCTGACGCCGGCGCGGCCGCCGGGACCAAGAACGCGAAAGCCGGATTTGCCGGACCACGGCGATTGCCGCCGCGACGCATCGCGCGCGATCCGGACAACCAGCGCCGCCATGCGACGCGCCAGCACCAGGTCGTCCGGGTTCGGCGTCCAGCCGCGGGGCCAGTTTTCGCCGATCAACCGGGTCGTCGCATGGCCCTGCGCGAAATCACCGGTCCGCAACGCGTCACACAGGAACGCGCGGTTGGTCGCCGGCCCCAGCACGGTCAGTTGATCGAGCGCGGTGACGAGGCGCGCGACCGCTTGATCCCGATCGCCGCCGACGGCGATGACCTTCGCCACCAGGCTGTCATAGTGCAGCCCGATCACCGTCCCCGTGACAACGCCGCTATCGACCCGCGCGTCCGTCGGCGGCGACCACAATTCGATCCTGCCGACATCGGGGCGAAAACCCTGGTCGGCGCGCTCGGCGGTGAGACGCGCCTGAATCGCGTGACCGCGACAGGCGATATCACCCTGCTTGAACGGCAAGGGCTCGCCGGCGGCGACCCGCAACTGCCATTCCACGATATCGAGCCCGGTGATTTCCTCGGTCACCGTATGCTCGACTTGCAGGCGAGTGTTCATTTCGAGGAAGAAGATGTCCTCGGTCCGGGCGTCGACCATGAACTCCATGGTGCCGACCGAATCATATCCGATGTCGGACGCAAGCCGCACCGCGTGGTCGTGAAGCGCGCGACGGGTGAGATCCGACAGGTTCGGCGCCGGCGCTTCCTCCAGCAGCTTCTGATTGTTGCGCTGAACCGAACAGTCGCGCTCGAACAGATGCAGAAGATGGCCGTGCTTGTCGCCTAGAACCTGAACCTCGACATGGCGCGGCCGCGCGATGAGTTTTTCGATCAGCAGGCGGCCGTCGCCAAACGCCGCCTCCGCCTCGCGGCGCGCCGCGATCAGCGCGTCGCGCAGCCCGGCGATGTCATGCACCGGCCGCATGCCCTTTCCGCCGCCGCCCGCCGACGCCTTGATCATCACCGGCAAGCCGATCCGCTCCGCCTCGGCGGCGAGACGCTCGTCGCTTTGATCCTCGCCGTCATAGCCCGGCGCGACAGGCACGCCCGCCGCGGTCGCGAGCCGCTTGGCCTCGATTTTCGAGCCCATCGCGGCGATCGCCTCGACGCGCGGTCCGACCCAAACCATATCGTGTCGGCGGCAGAGTTGCGGCAGATCGGCGCGTTCGGACAGAAAGCCGTAACCGGGGTGAATGGCGTCGGCGCCGGCGGCGAGCGCCGCGCCAACGATACGGTCGGCGCGGAGATAGCTGTCGCGCGCCGGCGCCGGACCGATCGGCACCGCGACATCGGCGAGCCTGACATGCAGGGCGTCGCGATCCGCGTCCGAATAGACGGCGACGGTGCGCAATCCCATGCGCCTGGCCGTGCGGATGATGCGGACGGCGATTTCGCCGCGATTGGCGATGAGAAGCGTGCCAAACATGCCTGGACCTACATCCGGTAAACCGGTCGCGCCGACGGGTCGCGCGGCTCATCGGCGGAGAGCGAAAGACAGAGGCCGAGCACGTCACGGGTCTGCGCCGGCTCGATGATGCCGTCGTCCCACAGCCGCGCCGTCGCGTAATAGGGGTCGCTCTGCTCCTCGAACTGCGCGCGCGTGCGTCGATCGAGCTCGGTGATGGCCGCCTCGCTGCCGCCGCCTTTCAGGCTCTGGCGGCGCAATTCGGTGACGACGGTGGCGGCGACGTCGGGGCTCATGGTGGCGATCCGTGAATTCGGCCAGGTGAACAGGAAGCGCGGCCGGAAGCCGCGGCCGCACATGCCGTAATTGCCGGCGCCGTAAGACCCGCCGATCAGCACGGTGTATTTCGGCACGCGCGCGTTCGACACCGCGTAGACCAGCTTCGCCGAATGTTTGGCGATGCCGGCGCGCTCGGCCTCGGTGCCGACCATGAAGCCGGTGATGTTCTGAAGAAATAGCAGCGGAATATGCCGCTGGTCGCACAATTCGATGAAATGCGCGCCCTTGACCGACGATTCCGAGAACAGCACGCCGTTGTTGGCGAGGATGCCGATCGGAAAGCCGTGAATGCGCGCGAAGCCGGTGACCAGCGACGCGCCATAGGCGGGCTTGAATTCGTGCAGGTCGCCGCCATCGACGATCCGCGCAATCACGGCGCGGACATCATAGGGCTTTTTCAAATCGACCGGCACCAGCGCCGCCAATTCACCCGGATCACCCACGGGCGGCGCCGGCGCGAACGGCGGCTCCGCCACACGGCGCAGCGCGCCGAACCCGAGCACGATCTCACGCAACCGGCCGATGGCCGCGGTTTCGTTATCGACGACGTGGTCGGTCACGCCGGAGACGGTCGCATGCATGTCCGCGCCGCCCAGCGTTTCGCCGTCAACGATCTCGTTGATCGCCGCCTTGACGATCGGCGGTCCGCCGAGATGGATGCGGCCAGTGCCGCGCACCATCACCGATTCATCGGACAGCGCCGGGATATACGCGCCGCCCGCGGTGCAGCCGCCGAACACCGCCGAGATTTGCGGAATGCCCGCGGCCGACATTCGGCATTGATTGTAGAACGTACCGCCGAAATGGTCGCGATCCGGAAACACGCGATCCTGCTCCGGCAGGAACGCCCCGCCGCAATCGACCAGATAAATGCAGGGCAGCCGGTGCGCCTCGGCGATCTCCTGCGCGCGCAAATGTTTGCGGACGGTTTCGGCGAAGAACGAGCCGCCCTTCACGGTGGCGTCGTTGGCGATCACCATGCAGGGCGTGTCGTGCACCATGCCGATGCCGGTGACGATTCCCGCCGACGGCAATTCGCCGCCATACATGCCGTTCGCCGCCAGCGGCGACAGTTCGAGAAACGGACTGCCGACGTCGAGCAGCAGGTCAACGCGATCGCGGACGGGAATCTTGCCGCGCGCCCGATGGCGTTCGACCAGCGCCGCGCCGCCGCCTTGCAGAATGGTCCCGTGCCGGCTCCGCAGCGTCTCGACCAGCGCCTCAAATCGCGATGCCGTCATCGTGCCCCTTCCAGCAGGAGGATCGTTATGACCGCGCTTGCGGTCAGTCCCGTGATGCCTTATACCTAACAACTGTTAGATAGGGAAGCGGGAAATCCGGACGATGTCGATCGGCGCCCTGCGACGGAAGCCGGCGCTCCGGACCGAGGATGGAGACTGCCAATGAACGGGCTCGTGCAAACGTGTTCGCCGTACTTCACCGCCGAGCACGAGATGCTGCGCGATCAGGTCCGCCGCTTCGTCGAGGAGGATGTCAAGCCGCACGGCGAAGCCTGGGAGCAGCAGGGCTTCATCCCCCGCGAGGTGTTGCGGCGGATGGGCGCGCTAGGCTTTTTCGGCATCCGCTATCCGGAAATCTACGGCGGATCGAACATGGACACGCTGGGCAGCGTGGTGTTCGCCGAAGAACTTGGCCGTTCGACCTTCTCCGGCCTCGCCATCACCGCGCTGGTTCATACCGACATGGCGTCGGTCCATGTCTTCAACGCCGGCAGCGACGCCCAGAAGGCGCGATGGATGCCGAAAATCATATCGGGCGAAGCGATCTGCGCCGTCGGCGTCACCGAGCCGGACGCCGGCTCCGACGTCAAGGGCATCCGCACCACCGCGCGCAGGACCGATGCCGGCTATGTCCTGAACGGCGCAAAAATGTTCATCACCAACGGCGTCCATGCCGATCTCTACTGCGTCGCCGCCAAGACCGGCGAATTGTCCGGCGGCAGCAAGGCGATCACCATGTTCCTGATCGAGAAGGGAACGCCGGGCTTCCGCGTCAGCCGCGCGCTCGACAAACACGGCTGGCGCTCCTCCGACACCGCCGAACTGGTGTTCGAGGATTGTCTGGTGCCGCACGACGCGGTGCTCGGCGAGGAAGGCAAGGGCTTCTACGCCATCATGCGCAACTTCCAGAACGAGCGCACGGTGATCGGCGCCATGGCGATGGGCGAAGCCCAGGCCGCGCTCGATCTGACGGTGGCCTATCTGAAAACGCGCCGGGCGTTCGGCGCGCCGCTGTGGGACAAGCAGGGCATCCGGCAGCGGCTCGCGATGCGCGCGGCGGAGGTGGCGGCCGGACGGCAACTGGTCTACGCCGCCGCCTGGGGCGACGCACAGGGACGCGACGTCACCCGCGAGGTCTCGATGGTGAAAGCCTATTGCGGCGAATTGGTCAACGCCGTGATGTATGACTGTCTCCAGTTCCATGGCGGCATGGGTTTCATGCGCGAAAGCGTCATCGAGCGCATGACGCGCGACGCGCGCGTTCAGTCGATCGGCGGCGGCGCGACCGAGGTGATGCTCGAAGAAGTTGCGAAGCGGCTCTGAGGGTCGCATGAGCAGTCCAGCCGACGCCGCCGTCTCGCTCGACGACAAATATAGCCGCGATGCCGGACGCATCTACCTGACCGGTGTGCAGGCTCTGGTCCGCCTGCCGATGATGCAACGACGCCTCGATCGCGCCGCCGGGCTGAATACGGCGGGATTCATATCGGGCTATCGCGGCTCGCCGCTCGGCACCTACGATCGCGAGTTATGGTCCGCCAAGCGACACCTCGCGCGGGATGACATCGTCTTTCAGCCGGGCTTGAACGAGGATCTGGCCGCGACCAGCGTGTGGGGCACACAGCAGATCGGCCTGTCCCCCGGCGCGACGCGGGACGGCGTGTTTTCGATCTGGTACGCCAAGAGCCCCGGCGTCGATCGCTCCGGCGACGCGCTCAAGCACGCCAACGCGGCGGGCACCGCGCCGTTCGGCGGCGTGCTGGCGATCGCCGGCGACGACCATGCCTGTAAATCGGCGAGCCTGCCGTCGCAATCCGACTATGCCTTTCTCGATGCCTCGATTCCGGTGCTGCACCCGGCCAATGTCGCCGAGGTGATGCGGTTCGGCCTGATCGGTTGGGCGATGTCGCGCGCGACCGGTCTTTGGGTCGGCATCAAGGCGCTGGCCGACACCATGGATTCAGCCGCCACCGTCGAACTCGCCGACGCCGTGCCGCATATCATCCGGCCACCGGATCTGCCGACCGACGTCTCGATCCGCTGGCCGGATACCCCGCTCGAACAGGAGCGCCGCTTGTTCGACCTGCGGCTGCCGGCGGCGATCGCCTTCGGCCGCGCCAACGGGCTCAACCGCGCCATCGTCGATCCCGGCCCGCGACACCGCCGGCTGATGATCCTCGCGGTCGGCAAATCGCGGCTCGACGTCACTCAGGCGCTGTCGATGCTCGGTTTCGGTCTCGACCGGCTCGACGCCCTTGGCGTCGGCTTCTGCGCCATCGGCATGCCGTGGCCGCTCGATCCCGATTTCGTGCGCGAGCATTGCGCCGATGCGGAAGAAGTCCTGATCATCGAGGAAAAACGTCCACTGGTGGAAGACCAGGTGGCGCGGGTTCTCCTCACCGGCGATTCCGTGCGCAAGCCGCGACTGCTCGGCAAGATCGATGAGCAAGGACAGCCACTGTTGTCGCCGCGCGCGGCGTTCTCGGTCGATCATCTCGCCCGCGTCATCGCCCGACGTCTGGCGGGCTTGGGACTTGGCGATCCGTTGCCGTCGCGCTTTCTCGCCGACACCGCTGCGGGACAGACCGAAGCGCCGGCGCTGGCGAAACGCCTGCCCTATTTCTGCTCGGGCTGTCCGCACAATCGCTCGACGGTGGTGCCGGAGGGCAGCCGGGCGCTGGCCGGCATCGGCTGCCACTACATGGCGCAGTGGATGGACCGCGACACCACGACCTTTACCCAGATGGGCGCGGAAGGGTCGAGCTGGATCGGACAAGCGCCGTTCACCGACACCCGGCATGTCTTCGTCAATCTGGGCGACGGCACCTATGCCCATTCCGGCCTGCTGGCGATCCGCGCCGCAATCGCCGCCGGCGTCACCATCACCTACAAGATTCTCTACAACGACGCCGTGGCGATGACCGGAGGCCAGAGCGCCGAAGGCGGCTTCACCGTCGCGCAGATCGCCCGGCAACTGGCGGCCGAGGGCGTGCGCGACATCCGCATCGTCGCCGAGCAGCCGGAGCGCCATCGCGGCGAAACATTGCCGCCCGGCGTCGTCGTCGATCCGCGCGATCGCCTCGAGGTCGCGCAACGCGCGCTGCGCCAGACGCAAGGCGTCTCCGTGCTGATTTACGATCAGGTCTGCGCCGCCGAAAAGCGCCGCCGCCGCAAGCGGGGCCAGATGCCGGATGCGGGCAAACGCATCGTCATCAACGAGGCTGTCTGCGAGGGCTGCGGCGACTGCGGCAGGAAGTCGAACTGCGTCTCGGTCGTGCCGCTCGAAACCGAGTTCGGCCGCAAGCGGCAGATCGACCAGACCACCTGCAATCAGGACGCCACCTGCGTCGAGGGCTTTTGTCCGAGCTTCGTCACCATCGAGGGCGGCGTCGCGCGGAAACCGAAGCCTGACGACATCGCGCCGCCGACGGTCCCGGCCCCGCTGTTGGATTTATCGCGTCCGGCCAACCTGGTCGCCGGCGGCATCGGCGGCACCGGCATCGTCACCGTCGGCGCGATTCTCGGCATGGCGGCGCATCTCGACGGTCGCGGCGCTTCGGTGATGGACCAGATCGGCCTCGCGCAGAAAGGCGGCGAGGTCACCACCCATGTCCGCATCGCCGCCAGCCCCGACAAGATCGGCCCGGTGCGTCTCGCGCCCAGTGAAGCCGATACCTTGATCGGATGCGACCTCGCGGTGGCGGCGACGCCCGAAGTGCTGGGGTTGCTCGCGCCGGACGCGGTGGCGGTGGTCAACGATCATGTGGTGATGACAGGCGACTTCACCGCCAATCCCGATCTCGCCTTTCCCGACGCGGCGATGAAGCATCGCATCGCGGCGCGCGCCGCGACCTCCTTCGCCGACCTGTCGACGCTGGCGACGGCGCTTCTGGGCGACGCCGTCGGCGCCAACATGATGGCGCTCGGCATGGCGTGGCAGAACGGCCGCGTGCCGCTGACGGAAGCGGCCATTCTCCAGGCCATCGACTTGAACGGCGCGGCGGTCGCCATGAACAAGCGGGCCTTCGCCTGGGGCCGCGCGCTGGCGGCCGATCCTGACGGCGTTCTCGGCCGGATATCCGCCTCCGCGCCCAAACCGGCCGCGACCGCGTTGGCCGATATCGTCGAGATCCGGGCCGCCGAACTGGTGCGTTATCAAAACGACCGGCTCGCGCGCCGCTTCCGCGATCTGGTCGCCGATGTCGCGCGCGCCGAGCATCGGGTCCGTCCCGGTTCGACGGAGATGGCGGCGACGGTGGCGCGCGGCTTTCACAAGCTGCTCGCCTACAAGGACGAGTACGAGGTCGCCCGCCTGCACGTCGAAACCGGCTTTTTGGCGCGGCTCGGCGAGCAATTCGACGGCGGCACCGTCGCCTTCCATCTGGCACCGCCGCTGTTGGCGCGCCGCGATCCGGTCACCGGCCATCCCCGCAAGATGCGGTTCGGCGCCTGGATGGTGCCGGTGTTCAAACTGCTGGCCAGGCTGAAATTCCTGCGCGGAAGCTTTGCCGACCCGTTCGGCCGCACGGCGGAACGGCGGTCCGAGCGCCGCATGATCGAACAATACGAAATATTGCTGCGCACGCGCATCATGCCGGATCTCTCCGCCACGAATCACGCCTTGGCGGTCGAGATTGCGGCGCTGCCGCTCGCGATTCGCGGCTTCGGGCACGTCAAGACAGCGGCGATGGCCGATGCCCTCAAGCGTCAGGAAATCCTGCTGCTGCGCTGGCCGGATGCCGGCATCACCCATCAGGCGGCCGAATAGCGGGCGAGCCGACAACGAGAGAGCTGTTCAAGCCCGAGAGCTGTTCAAGCCCGCCGCGGGCCGAACGCGATCTGCGCGAAGTCCGCCGCGATCTTATCGATCGGGACCCGCCCCGGACGATACCATTCGCCGGCCCAGTTGACCGCGCCAAGCAGCATCAGGCGCGCCGCGTCGAGGGAGACATCCTTGGGGATATAGCCCGCCCGCGCGGCATCCTGCATCAATTGCTGCCAGATATCCTCGTAGCGCCGCCGCTCGACGCGGCAGGTCCGGCGCAATTCCGGCGGCAGAAACGCGAAAGCCCGGATCGACGCCGAGGTGTAATCGCTATGCTCCAGCGAGGATAACAGATGCGCCTTGATCGCGGCTTGCAGACGATCGCGCGGCGTGGCCTTTTCGGGCAAGGCGTCGAGCGCCGCCGTGACCGCCTTGTTGACGACCAGCACGCCCTCGTTGATGACGCGCTCGACGATCGCATCCTTCGACGGGAAGTGGTGATAGATGCTGCCGGCCTTGATGCCGACCCGCTCCGCGATCGCGCGCGTCGTCGTCGCCTCGTACCCGCGATGCCGCAAGAGCCAGGCCGTGGCATTGAGAATCTGTCGGGCGCCGCCGCTCTGATCCGCAGTTTCGGCCTTGCCGCCGGGCGTCTTCGTGGTCCGTGCAACTGCCTGGCTAATGGTCACCTCTCCTTGCGATCACACGCTGCCCCAGTTCGCCTTCTCATGCCGCGTCTTCCGCATCAAGAGGCGCGCGCGGCCCTCCTGGAGCGGCTTGCCGGTTTCATCGACCAGCGTCACCGACAATCCCAGCAAGCCGTGAGCCGGGTTGCTGACATTGCGCGTTTCGATCACCTCGATCAAGGCGCGGATCGTGCTGCCCGGCCGCATCGGCGCCTTGAAATCCCAGGTCACGCCGAGCAGCGCCACCACGGTGCCATCGATCAGGTCGAGGCGCGAGGCCAACCCGAAGGCGATGCCGATGCCCATCGGGCCGTGGGCGATACGGCCGCCGAAGCCGGTCGCGGCCGCGAACACCTCATCGGTGTGGACCGGATTGTAATCGCCGGTGAGCCCGGCGAAGGTGCCGATATCGGCCTCGGTAATGGTCCGGGACGGCGTCTCGAAACGCTGGCCGATCCTGAATTCGTCGAACAGACGTCCCATTACATCCTTCCCTGATCCGGCGCGGAGGCCGGCCATCGCGTTTCGACAACACCCGCGTCGCGCCTCACGGCGTGGCTCCGCCAGCCTCGTCGCGCAGATCCTTGCGGCGGATCTTGCCGGTGATCGTCATCGGCAGCGAGTCACGGATTTCGATCTGCCGGGGATATTCATGCGCCGACAGGCGGGCCTTGACGAAGCGCTGCATGTCTTCCCGCAGGGCGTCATCCACCGTCGCGCCGGCGCGCGGAACCACGAACGCCTTCACCACCTCGCCACGCACGCTGTCCGGCACCCCGACCACCGCGACCAGCGCCACCGCAGGATGCTGCATCAAGCAATCCTCGATCTCGGTCGGGCCGATCCGGTAGCCGCCGGAGATGATGACGTCGTCGTTGCGGCCGTGAAACCAGAAGTAGCCGTCCTCGTCGCGATGGCCGGTGTCGCCGGTCATGAGCCAGCCGTTGCGATACTTCTCGCTGGTGGCGTCGGGCTTGTTCCAATAGCGCAGGAAGAACACCGGATCGGGCGCCCTGACAGCGATGGTTCCGGTTTCACCGGGCTTCACCGGGTCGCCGTTGTCGTCCACCACCTCCAGCACATGACCGGGCATTGCCCGACCCATCGATCCCGCCTTCAGCGGCATGATCGAGGCGCAATTGCCGATCGTGAGGTTCGCCTCGGTCTGACCGTAGAATTCGTTCATCGTGACGCCGAACACCTCGCGGCCCCAGCCCAGCATCTCCTCGCCAAGCCGTTCGCCGCCGCTCGCGATCGAACGCACGGCATATGAGAAGCGCTCTCTTGGCCGCGCCACCTGTCGCATCATCTTGAGCGCGGTCGGCGGCATAAACGCATTGCGGATGCCGTGCCGCCCGATCAATGAGAAGGCGTCCTCGGGGTCGAATTTCTTCAACCGCTTGGCCAGCACCGGAATGCCATGGAAGAGCGATGGCAGCAGCACATCCATCAGGCCGCCCGCCCAGGCCCAGTCCGCCGGCGTCCACATCCGGTCGCCGGGCTGCGGAAAGAAGTCGTGCGGGAATTCGACTCCCGGCATATGACCGAGCAAGGTGCGGTGCGCGTAGAGCACGCCCTTCGGATTTCCCGTCGTGCCGGAGGTATACACGATGATGGCCGGGTCTTCCGCTGCCGTATCGACGGCGGTGTGGTCGGACGATGCGGCTTCGATCAGCGCCGACCACGCCAGCGTCGTGGCGTCGACGCGATCCTCGACCGCGATCAGCAACGGATCCGTCTCCAATTGATCGCGAAGCCGGATCAGTTTCTCGATGCCCTCGGTGTCCGACACCACGGCCTTCGCGCCGCTGTCATTGAGCCGATAGGCCAGCGCGTCCGGCCCGAACAAGGTGAACAGCGGCAGCGCGATGGCACCGATCCGGTAGGCGGCGAGATGCGCGATCAGCGCTTCCGGACATTGCGGCAACAGGATCCCGATGCGATCGCCGCGCGCGATGCCGTGCGCCGTCAGCGCATTGGCCAGGCGCCGCGAGCGATCCTGAAGAACCTCGAAGGTCAGTTCGGTGACCGCGCCGCTGGCGCTTTCATGGATCAAGGCGGTGCGATCCGCGCCGACATGGCGGTCACAGACCGCCCTGGCGATATTGAACCGCTCCGGGATCGCCCAGGAAAAGCTCCCGCAAACCTCTTGGTAGGATCTCCCGGCGAGCGGCATGGAATGGAACTCGATATCTCCCTAACGATTGTTAGGTATAACCGACCGCGACCGCCGCGACAAGGCGTCGGACGACGCTTTCGATTTGAGAAAGAGCCGGCAGGATCAGGGCGCGCGAGTCGGCGCGGCCTCAAACCACCGTCCCGACATGGTGCCTTCATTGCTTGACAGGCACGCGGACGGCTTCTTATATGCGCCGCACTCGCCTCGGGAATTCGTCGGGCGAGCACCGTGGCGGGGTAGCTCAGCTGGTTAGAGCACGGGAATCATAATCCTGGGGTCGGGGGTTCGAGTCCCTCTCCCGCTACCAAAGATTGCTGATTTCACTGAAAAATTCGGCACGACCCCCATCCACCGACAGATGACTTCGAGCCGGCGGGACCGGGCGTCCCGATCGCGCGGAGCTGGAATCCGTCGCGCGCGGCCAGACGCCGATTCCGGCTCAACCTGTCGGCCGCATCGCCGCCTGTTTCCGGATCGTCGGCCACACCGCGCGCCGCCATGCCGACAGGCCGGATTCCCAGGTGATCACGCGGCCATCCTGAACGACGAACCATTGCGGCGCGCCGGGCCGCGTCCGCACCTGTTGGCGCAGGAATTCGAGATCCGCCGGCCATTGCGCCTCCGCCAACAGATCGTAAAGGCGCGACGCGATCACTTCCCGATAGGTGATGTTCTGAAAGACGCCGCTGCCTAAAAATGCCGGCCGCTCGTCCTTCCGCCAGGTGCGGCACGGCGCGCAATCCTCGGCGCCGACATAGACGACGGTGATCGCGCCATGCGGCCTCACGGCCGCGCGTCGGGTATCGGCAAACAGCAACCCGCATCCGAGCAGGACAATCAAGCCGGCCAGGACGTGCCGCAAGGCGACGGGACAGGCGATCCGCGACATGCCGCCAACATAGCGGGCACGCCGCTTCGTCACTTACCCAAAGTCAAGGCCATGCCGTGCGAACAGGGGCAGGCTGCGCCCACAAGACTGAAAGGGTTGCGCCATGTCCGACACCGTCAAACCGTCCGAGCCGCCTTCCGCCGATGAACCGATGCCGTTCATGCAGCGGGTGTTGGACGATCCATTCCTGCTTCTGTTCATCGGCGTCACCATTCCCACCATCCTCTACCTTGTCTGGGGCGTGATGGAGATCGCCAACGTCCCGGTCGGCAAATAGGAGCGCAATCCGATGGCCGTCACCTCTCCCGAACGCCGCGTCTGGTGGAACGAACCGGTCGAGCGCGTCGAACTCGTCTGGATCGCCGTGGCGCTGCTCTGGGGCCTGTTCATGTTCTTCTTCATGATCGCCTGGCACTTCATCGGCGGTCAGAACCTGTCCACCGAAGCCTATCGCGTGGTGCCGAGCGCCTATCAGGAAAAGGTCGATGCGTTCGCCGAGAAATATCAGGTCGGCGACGAATCCGGCACGCCGATCGTGCGGCCGCCGGCCGGCGTCGACGTCTATCTGCTCGGGCGGCTGTGGCAGTGGTGGCCGGTGCTGCAACTGGAAAAGGGCCAGAGCTACCGCCTGCATCTGTCGTCGGTCGACTGGCAGCACGGCTTCTCGCTGCAACCCACCAACATCAACATCCAGGTTCATCCCGGCTACGAGCACGTCATCACCCTGACGCCGACCGAGGCCGGCGAGTTCGGCATCATCTGCAACGAATTCTGCGGCATCGGCCATCACACCATGACCGGCAAGATCATCGTCGTCGATAAAAAGGCGGAGGCGAAGTAACATGACCACCTTCGAAGGCGTTGTGGCGGCGACGCGCGGCCGGGCCGCGAATTTCCGCACCTGTCAGTTCACCGGCCTCAAGGTCGATATCGCGGCGCAGCGGCTGATTATCGCCAACGCGGTGGCGGCCGTGGTGTTTCTCGCCATCGGCGGCCTGATGGGGCTGATGGTGGCGCTGACGCGCTGGCCGGCGGTGCATCTCTTGCCCGCCGAATGGTTCTATCTGATCCTCACCGCGCACGGCGCCAATGTGCTGCTGTTCTGGATCATCTTCTTCGAGATGGCGGTGCTCTATTTCGCCTCCGCCGTGCTGCTCAATTCGCGCCTCGCCGCGCCGAAGCTCGGCTGGCTCGGCTTCATTCTGATGGTGGTCGGCGCCATCATCACCAACATCGCAGTGCTGCAAGGCGAATCGACGGTGATGTTCACCTCGTATCCGCCGATGATGGCGCGACCGCACTTCTATCTCGGCATCATCCTGTTCGCGGTCGGCGCGCTGATAGGCTGCGGGCTGTTCTTCGCGACACTGATGATCGCAAGGGCCGAACACACTTACGAGGGCTCGATCCCGCTGGTCACCTTCGGCGCGCTGACGGCGGCGATCATCGCCGTGTTCACGCTGGTGTCGGGGGCGATCATCCTGGTGCCGACCATGCTGTGGTCGATGGGGCTGATCCGCGACATCGATCCCTTGATGTACAAGCTGGTGTGGTGGGCGATGGGCCACTCCTCGCAGCAGATCAACGTCTCCGCGCACGTCTCGGTGTGGTACATGATCGGCGCGCTGGTGCTGGGGGCCAAGCCGCTGTCGGAGAAGGTTTCTCGCGGCGCATTCTTCCTTTACATCCTGTTCCTGCAACTGGCGTCGGCGCACCATCTGCTGGCGGAGCCGGGAATCAGCTCCGAGTGGAAGATCGTCAACACCAGCTACATGATGTATCTGGCGGTGCTGGGCTCGATGATCCACGGCCTCACCGTGCCGGGCTCGATCGAGGCGGCGCAGCGTCGCAACGGCTTCAACCGCGGCGTGTTCGAGTGGCTGCGCAAGGCGCCGTGGGGCAATCCGGCGTTCTCCGGCATGTTCCTGTCGCTGGTGATGTTCGGCTTCATCGGCGGCATCTCCGGCGTGGTGCTCGGCACCGAGCAGCTCAACGTGCTGATGCACAACACCATCTACGTCCCCGGCCACTTCCACGGCACGGTGGTCGCCGGCACCACGCTGGCCTTCATGGCCGGCACCTATCTGGTGCTGCCGTTGATCTTCCAGCGCGATATCATCTGGCCATCGTTGGCGAAGATCCAGCCGTATTTGTTCGGCCTCGGCGCCGCCGGCATCTCGATGTTCATGATGGGCGCCGGCACGCTCGGCGTCGCGCGGCGGCACTGGGACATCAACTTCACCGACGCGGTGATCGGCTTCCAGCACTCGCCCGGCGCGTTCCTGATGATGGGGCTGAATGGCATCAGCGCCATCATCGCGGCGCTCGGCGGCATCCTCTACGTGCTGATCGTGGTTGGCACCGTCCTGTTCGGCAAGAAGGTCGTCCCCGGCTACAAGTTGACCTTCCCGCTGCATTCGGGCGCCAGCGTGGTGTCGAAATACGGCAGCGAAGGCCACATCAAGCTGCCCGGCACCATCGTTCTGGTGACGATCTTCTTCCTGTCCTTCGTGCTCTATTACTTCGTCAACTGGAAGTATCTGTCCGACCTGTGGCTGTTCCGCTGAGCATGATCCGGTCATGGTGAAACGATCACCACACACCGAGCGCACTCCCTCTCCCCGCCGGGGAGAGGTTAGGAGGAAGCTGGACCATGAGTCAGTCTGAGCAAACGGCACTTGGCGGCAATAGATCTGGCGGCAACAGATCTGGCGGCGACAGATCGAAGGCGCGGGCCGTGCTGACCACCGCCGTCTCGCTTTTGAAGCTGCGCATCGGCATCGCGATCGCCGCCAGCGCGGTGGCGGGCGCGGCGGCGGCGCAGGGCGCGGCGCGCGAGGCATGGGAAGTGCTGGCGCTGGCGCTCGCGGTGCTCGGCGCCTCCGGCGCGGCCGGCGCGTTCAACCACTATTACGAACGCGACCTCGACCGCCACATGCGCCGCACCGCGACGCGGCCGTTCGCCAGCGGGATGTTGCGGCCGGGCGCGGGATGGCTCATCGCCTTTGCCGCGCTGGCGGTCGCCTCGCTGGCGCTGGCCTATGTCGTCGGCGGCGCGGTCAGCGCCGTCTATGTGCTGCTCGGCGGCCTGACCTACGGCGTGGTCTATACCGTCTGGCTCAAGCGCCGCACGCCGATCAACATCGTGGTCGGCGGGCTGTCCGGCAGCTTCGCGGTGCTGGCCGGCGCGGCGGCGGTCGATCCGACGCCGCAGACGGTACCGGTGTTGCTGGCGCTGGTGCTGTTCCTGTGGACGCCGCCACATTTCTGGGCGCTCGCCGCAGCCCGCCGCGACGACTACGCCAATGCCGGCTTCCCGATGCTGCCGGTGGTCGCGCCGGAGCGGGTATGGACCACGGCGATCCTCGCGCACACCGTCGCGTTGACGGCGCTGTCGCTGGTCCCGTTGTGGTTCGGCATGGGGCTGGTCTACGGCCTTGGCGCCGCTGCCGGCGGCGCGGTGTTCTTATGGCGAAGCTGGCGGCTTTACCGCGCGCCGAGCCGCGCCACCGCGATGGCGACGTTCGGCGCATCGCTGATTCACCTGACGTTGCTGACGCTGGCGGTGGTGCTGGACGCGGCGGTCATGACCAAAGCGGAGGCGGCGAGCGGCGGCCCGCTCGATCCGCGCGTCGTGCTGGAGAAAAGCGAGGCGGCGATCGGCACCCGGCTGGGCGACTACACCTTGCGCGACCCCAACGGCCGCCGCATCGCGCTGGCCGATTATCGCGGCCGCCCGCTGGTCATCAGCCTGGTCTACTCCAGTTGCAGCACCACCTGCCCGG
>JBDHSX010000007.1:0-58187 GCA_039808365.1 Xanthobacteraceae bacterium
TCGTCAGCTTTTACGATTATCGCCGAGTGATAGAACAGTGGCTACGCAGGGACAGATGACATGACGCATGTTGTCACCGAGAACTGTATCAAGTGCAAATACATGGACTGCGTCACGGTTTGTCCCGTCGATTGCTTCTATGAAGGCGATTCCATGCTGGTCATTCATCCGGACGAATGCATCGATTGCGGTGTATGTGCGCCTGAGTGCCCAGCGCAAGCTATCCGATCCGATATGGACGGAAACCTTGACGGATGGATTGCTTTCAATCTGCGATATGCGTCGCAGTGGCCGAATATTCAAACAAAAGGGACGCCACCCCTCGACGCGACAGCATGGGATGGACGGCCGGGAAAACTATTGGATGTATTTGGGATAACGGACCCCGCCGGAGTCTGAGGCCGGTGCTCAAGCTGAAGTTCGTAGTCGTCACCTCCAAGGCAGGTGAGTGGTTGAAAACGGCGAGCCGCTCCTCCGCGCAATCCAAGCCCATCGCTTGAAATCGAGCTACACGAATCGTGAAAGGAGTCGATCCCTTTGGCTGTGCATGACGTCGAAACGGTCATTTCGGTTCATCACTGGAGCGACCGGTTGTTCAGCTTCCGGACGACTCGATCTCCGGGCATTCGGTTCGAGAGTGGGCAGTTCCTGATGCTCGGGCTGGAGGTGGACGGCAAGCCGCTGATGCGAGCCTATAGCGTCGCCAGCGCTTCCTATGAATCTCATCTCGAATTTCTCAGCATCAAAGTGCCCGATGGCCCGCTGACCTCGCGGCTGCAACTCCTTAAGCCCGGCGATCAGGTTTTGGTCGGTCACAAGCCGGTCGGAACCCTGGTGGTGGATGCGCTGTTGCCCGGCAGGAATGTCTATCTGCTCAGCACGGGGACGGGTCTCGCGCCGTTTCTCAGCATTGTCCGGGATCCTCACATCTACGAGAGGTTTGAGAGCGTGGTGCTTGTTCATTGCGTCCGGGAAGTTCAGGAGCTTGCCTACAGAAATCTTCTCCAGGGGACATTGTATGATCATGAACTGGTCGGTCCCTCCGCGCGCGAACGGCTGATTTACGTTCCGACGGTCACTCGTCAGCCCTACGAGACAATGGGGCGGATCACAGAGTTGCTGGAATCCGGCAAGCTCTCGCTTCTGACGAACCTGCCGGAACTCAATGGTCGGACGGATCGGGTCATGCTGTGCGGCAGCCTCGCCATGACGAAGGATCTGGGACAGCTCCTGGAGCGTCGGGGCCTTGCGTCGACAAAAGCCGGTCATGGCGGGCACTACCTCGTCGAGCGTGCATTCGTCGAGCACTGATATGATCGTTCCGCTTAGAGTAACGATGCCTCGTGAATTGGAATTGATCTTAGAAAAATTCGACTGTTAACTTTAGGCGTGGAGAAGCGGGCGAAATTAGCGACGCCCTTCTCGTTTCTCCAAGATCGTTACGGATCCCCGAGCGGTGCGCTCGAACGAGATTCGAGCCTGGACACCCGGAGACGCAAATGGTTGCACCGGAAAAAACGTCGATTTCCGAGAGCCGCTTCTCCCGCGTCAGGACGGTGCCCTTGGGCGCGGCGACGTTGCTGTTCGTCTCCGGCACCACCGCGCGCGAGGAGGCGCCTTACGATATCGCCAGGCAGACGGAGATTATCTTCGCGCGTATTGGCGAACTGCTGGCGGAACACAGCGCCGCGCTTGGCGACATTGTCAGGATCGGTGTCTTCCTGACCGATATGCGCGAATACGATCGATACAACGCAGTGCGGAATCGAATCTTCGCGGATGTATCGTCGCCGCCGGCAAGTACGGCCGTGGAGGCGAAACTCGGAAAGCCGGCGTTGCGTATTGAGATCGAAGCGGTCGCGGTCGTCAGGGCAGGCAATTGAATGAAGCGTCGTATGTCGGAATGGAGTTGAAGATGGCTCAGGTGGTTGATGCGGCCCCTTCACTGGACCAGTTTGTCGCACAAACGTGGGAAGGCATTCTTGACGCATGTACTCGGTGCGGACGTTGCGTCGAAGTGTGCCCGGTCGTTCCATTCGCGCCCGGATTGGCCGACGCGGATCCCAAAAGCGTGGTTAGTGGCGTGCTCGACTTCATGAGTGCGTCCACGCCGATGGGGCCGGCGTCAGATACCTGGGCCAAGCAGTGCAATGGCTGCGGCGACTGCATCCCGGCCTGCCCGGAACATATCAATCCACGGCAAATGCTGATGCTGGCGAGTTCGAAGATCGCCAGCGTCGAGCATGGTACGCCGGACACGTTCCGCAAAATGTCGCGTGCGATCCGCATCATGGTATCGATGCAGCTCATTCCGGAAGACGTCGCGCGCTTGCTGCGCCCTCCGCCAGTCCGGGACGTGGACGTGGTTTTTTATACCGGATGCAATCCTATCCGAACGCCGCATGTCCTGTTCAACGTGATGACCATGCTCGACGCATTGGATATCAACTACGAGGTGCTCGGCGGGCCGTCATCGTGTTGCGGCATCATTCAAAGCAAGTGGGAAGGCGACGTCAAAAAGGGCGGCCGCGTTTCGGAGCAGACACTCAACAGGTTCGGCGGCTACAAGCCGGACAAGGTCCTCAGTTGGTGTCCGTCATGCCAATTGCATCTCGGTGAAACGATCAAGGGCTATCGCGAGGTCAGTTTCGATTTTGACCATATCACCAAATTCCTCATGGAGCATGAGGATCAACTCGCGGCGCGCTTCAAATCGCCCGTAAATAAACGTGTTCTGGTTCATACCCATCGTGGCATGTCCGATATTGGCGACAATGTCGTGCGGCTGCTGCGCCGAATCCCGGGGCTGGAGATCGTCGACGTTATTGAGGAGCCCGGTTACATGTGTGGCGCGTCCGGCTCCAACAAGTCCCCCGAACTGAAGGCCCATCTCAGGGCTCAGACAATTTCAGCAAGTCAATCCGACGATGTCGATGCGCTGGTCTCGCTGTTTCATGCCTGTCATTTGCAGCTCGCGGCGGATGGACACAAGCATGATTTCTCCGTTGTCAACTTCACGGAGTTGCTTGTGCTTGCTCTTGGAGAGGAGCCCTGCAAGGACACCGTCGAACAGTTTCGGTTGATCGAGGACTGGCGCGAGATGGTGCGCCATGCAGGTCCGCTCCTGAAAGCCAATGGCATCAATATGGATCCGGACGAGCTTGCCGCGGTGTTGCCGGAGGTGTTCACCTCCGCCGAGTTCCGCGGAGGTCTTTGCAGCTTTGCGCCGAAAGCCTGAGCGACAGCCAACTTACAATGACGCGTCGCTCAAATGACGCGCGAAAGATCGTTTGGGGAGGAACTATGACGCGCAAGCCGCTGGAGCTGGGCAGGGGATTCGAGAAGAAAGTATTCTTTTCACTTGGCGTCGTGTCCTCCGGACGGATGCTGCACACCGCCGGAATTACCGCGCGCGATGCCGATGGCGAAATCGTTGGCGTTGATGACATCCGCGCCCAGGTCGCGCAGTGCTTCGCCAATTTGAAAGATATCCTCAACGCCGCCGGCGCAACTTTCGGGGATGTCGTCAAGTATACCATCTTCACGACCGATATCGACGCCTTCAATGACGGAACGCGCGACGTGCGCAGCCCGTTCTTCGTCGATCGCCCGGCATGCACGCTCGTTCAGGTGTCGCGGCTGATTGACCCGCGAATGATGGTCGAAATCGAAGCTGTCGTGTGTCTCGGAGAGGATGACATGCAGGCTTGATCGATCTGAATGAGACGTCAGGTCACAGGGCATTGTGATCTGGCGGCGGTTTGCGTTCGTTTCACGAGAACAGGGAGCAGGAGGGACCAAGTGGGTAAAATTGCGCTTGCATTTCTATTGATGTTGATGCCGTTCGGCGGATTTGCCATGGCGCAGGAGTCGGTGAGGATAGCCTATATCGATACCCTGTCTGGCGGTGGTGCGAGCGTTGGCGTTGCGCGTCTGAAGGCGTTTCAGTTTCTGGCGGAGGATGTGAATGCCAAGGGCGGCATCCTCGGGAAGAAACTCGAAATCGTTCCATTCGACAACAAGACCAACGCGCAGGAAAGCGTGATTCAGGCTCAGAAAGCGATTGATTCGGGCATCCGCTTCATCACTCAGGGCAATGGTTCATCGGTCGCGGTTGCATTGACGGAGTTTGTCCTCAAGCACAATGAGCGCAACCCTGGGCAGGAAGTTCTCTACTTCAACTATTCGTCAATCGATCCGGTCCTGACCAACGCCAAATGCAATTTCTGGCATTTTGCCTGGGATGCAAATTCCGACGTCAAGATGGAAGCGATCACCAACTACATCAAGGCGACTCCGTCGATCAAGAAAGTCTATCTGATCAACCAGGATTATTCCTACGGGAAGTCGGTGCGCGCGGCGGCAAGGGAGATGCTCGCAGCGAAACGTCCGGATATCAAGATCGTTGGTGACGAGCTTCATCCGATGCTCAAGGTGACCGACTTCTCGCCTTATGTGGCCAAGATTCGTGCTTCTGGCGCGGACGCGGTCATCTCCGGCAACTGGGGACAGGATTTGGCGCTGCTGCTGAAGGCGGCGGGGTCCTCGGGGCTCGATGTCAACTGGTATACGTATTATGGCGTCGCGACGGCGGGCATTCCGATATCGCTGAAGCAGGTCAATCTCAATCACAAGGTGTTTGGGGTGACCGAAGGAATCGCCAATGTGGACTACGCGCCGTCGCGCGAGTTCGAGAAGCGGTGGCGGGCCAAGTATGGCGAGGATTTCGTGCTGTTTGCGCCGCGTCAGGTAAACGAGATCAGGATGTTCGCCGCGGCAGCGGAAAAAGCCAAGTCATTCGATCCCATCAAGATCGCTCTCGCCCTGGAGAATATGGAGATCGATGTCTTCGATGGCGGCAAGGGGATGATGCGGAAGGAGGATCATCAATTCTTCCAGCCGCTCTATGTCGCCTCATTTGGTGAACTGAAGGCGAACGAGCCGTTCGACGAGGAGGGGACGGGTTGGGGAAACACCGTGGTCGCAAAGATCGAGGCGAAGGATACCCTCACAAAAACCTCATGCAAAATGACGCGCCCGCAGTAAGCGCGTGGTTCCCGGCGGTCGGCGGAAGAATAGCGATTCCGCCGGCCGCGTCACTTGACAGCTCGAACGAGGGGTTATGCTCGAACTCGTCATTATTTCCGCCCTGAATGGCGTCCTGTACGGCCTCTTGCTGTTTCTGATGGCAAGCGGTCTTACGGTGGTCTTCAGCATGCTCGGCGTACTTAACTTCGCTCATGCCGGCTTCTATATGCTGGGTGCGTTCTTCGGCTTTCAGATCAGCAAGTGGTTCGGATTCTGGTGGGCATTGCTTCTGGCGCCGATCATCGTAGGGTTGATCGGGGCGGCCGTGGAACGCTTCGCGCTGCGCGATATTCATCGCTCCGGTCATGTCGCCGAACTTCTTTTCACGTTCGGACTTGCCTATGTCATCGAGGAGGTCGTTCAGATCATCTGGGGGAAGGACCCGGTAGATTATCGCGGGCCCCCGTCACTGGACTTTCCCGCGTTCTCGATATTCTCGACGAACTACCCATCCTACAAGGTCTTCATGTTCGCGGTTTCCGTCGCGGTTTTTGTTGCGCTTCTCGTTGTGATCAAAAGGTCGCGGATCGGCTTGGTCGTCCAAGCTTCGCTCACGCATCCGCAAATGGTTGCTCATCTCGGCCACAACGTCGGGCTGGTTTTTACGCTGGTGTTCGGCGTCGGGATCGGTCTGGCGGCTCTCGCGGGCGTGATTGCGGGACCTATTCTGCAGACCCAGTCCAACATGGCCGCATCGCTGATCGCTTTGTTGTTCGTGATCATCGTGGTTGGCGGCCTCGGTTCATTGGCCGGAGCATTCGTCGCATCCTTGCTGATCGGGCTCATCCAGACCTTCGCGGTGTCGCTGGACGGCTCGCTCGCAAGCCTGTTTGGGCCGCTAAGCCCGGACGCGCCGCAATTTCTGATTCGAAATATCTGGACGGTGACTATCGCACAGGTCGCTCCCATCATTCCCTACGCTCTGTTGATCCTGGTTCTGATCCTCCGCCCCATGGGCCTGTTTGGAACGCGTGAAACATGACAGAACTGTTGTCGTCGGCACCCATTTCGCGTGTCGTTCCCTGGCCACGGCTGCGTTTCTATGCGGTATGGGCCATGGTCGCCGTTGTTCTCGCGGCGTTTCCGAGCGTCTTCACGTCGGCCAGCTCGTTGACAACGTTCAGCTTGGTCGGCACGGCGATCATATTCGCGCTGTCATACAACATTCTGCTTGGTCAGACCGGCTTGCTGTCGTTCGGTCACGCCGTGTACTACGGGATTGGCGCGTTCTTCGCGGTCCATAGCATGAACCTGATCCCGCAATACGGGCTGCCGGTGCCATTGCCGTTTGTTCCGTTGATCGGTGGCGTGGCGGGTCTGTTGCTGGCGATTTTGACGGGATGGATATCGACACGTCGAGCGGGAACTGTGTTCTCGATGATATCGCTGGGCATTGCTGAGCTGGCTGTCGCGTTGGCGCTCATTCTTACCGATTTTTTTGGCGGGGAGGATGGCATCAGCACCAACCGGACCAAGCTGCCGGCCTGGTTCGGATGGCACTTCGGGCCTCAAGTGCAAGTCTACTATCTCGTTGCGTTCTGGGTCTTCATCTCGGCGCTTGCGATGTATGCCTTGACCCGGACTCCGCTTGGCAAGATATGCAATGCGGTACGCGACAATCCCGAGCGGGTTCAGTTTGTCGGCTACGACCCGCATGTCGTGCGTTACCTTGCCTTCTGTTTCGCCGGATTGTTTGCCGGGATTGCGGGAGCCCTCGCGGCGATCAGCTTCGAGAGCGCCAACTTCACGGACCTTGGCTGGGTGAAATCGGGTGCGGTCATTTTCTCGACCTATATAGGTGGCACCAGCATTTTCGTCGGTCCGATCGTCGGCGCCATTTTCTTCGTGTATCTGTCGCTATCGCTAAGTGACTATACGAGTGTGTGGCAACTTTACTTCGGTCTCCTGTTCATCCTCGTCGTGAGATATGCTCCCGGCGGGATCGGCGGAACGCTGCTGATGCATCGAATGCCGCTTCGTGTTGGCAGGCTCGGCGGGATTCTGAAGACTTACGCCATTGCGGCGATTCCGACGCTCATGCTGGTCGCCGGCTTTGTCCTTGCCGTTGAAACGATCGTTCATCATACGGTCAACGCGAACGAGGATCCGCGGATCAAGGCTTTCGGCGTTTCCTTTGACGCGAGCAGCCTCGTGACGTGGATGATCGCCGTGGTGTTGATGCTGATCGGTTATTTCGTTGGTCGCTTGACGTGGCAGGGCGTGACGCGTGCGTGGGACGATGCCAGAACGATTGCTTCCGAACGCGGGATTCCGTCATGATTCCGGCTATTGAAGTTCGTGCCGTCAACAAGAGCTTCGGCAATGTCGAAATCATCCGCAATCTCAACCTCCGCGTCGAGAGAGGAGAGCGGCACGCGGTGATCGGCCCCAACGGGGCGGGCAAGTCGACAACCTTCAATCTGATTAGCGGCTACCTCGCCCCGACATCGGGCGATGTGTTGTTGAACGGCGAGGTCGTATCCGGCCTGCCTCCATTTGAGATTAACCGGCGTGGTCTATCGCGCAGCTTTCAGCTCACGAATGTCTTCGCCCGCATGACGGTATGGGACAATGTGCGCTGCGCTGTGCTGTGGGCAAGTGGCCAGCGATATGCGTTCTGGAAGAGCATGGACGATCTCCAGGGCGTTAACGAGCGCACGATCCGCATTCTTGAAGACATCCACCTCGCCGCGAGGCGCGACGTGATTGCCGGATTGCTGCCATATGCGGAGCAACGTGCCCTGGAAATCGGCATCACCGTTGCGGGGGGCTCCGACGTGATCATTCTTGATGAGCCCACGGCGGGAATGAGCCACGCCGAAACCGAGCGCGCCATGGCCTTGATCAAACGGCTGACCGAGGAGCGCACGCTGGTCATCGTCGAGCACGACATGAACGTGGTTTTTGGCCTCGCTGACCGCATTTCGGTGCTGGTTTACGGCGAGATCATCGCCTCCGGAACGCCGGCTGAAATCCGAAACAACCCGCGCGTCAAGGAGGCCTATCTCGGTCAGGAGGCGGTCGATGCTTGAGGTTCAAAACCTCCATGCCTTCTACGGGAAAAGTCATATCCTGCAAGGTGTCGACATGCGTATCGGCACGGGCGAGGTCGTTAGCCTTGTCGGACGCAATGGAGTTGGCCGTTCCACAACCGTTAAGGCCATCATGGGCGAGGTTGCTCCGCGCGGCAGCATTGTCTTCAAAGGACGGGATATTGCCGGATTGCCCAGTCATCGCATTGCCCAACTTGGCTTGGGCTACGTACCGGAAAATCGCGATATCTTTCCGACGCTGACGGTGCGCCAGAATCTCATTCTCGGAATAAAGGATCCGAGGAAGCCGGGCCGATGGCGCCTCGACGATATGCTGGATATGTTTCCCAATCTTGCCACGCGCGCGGATATGCCGGCGGGCGTTCTCTCCGGCGGGGAAAAGCAGATGTTGACGACCTGCCGGACGCTGATGGGTGATCCGGAGCTGGTCATGATCGATGAGCCGACCGAGGGTCTTGCGCCATTGATCGTGAAGCAGGTGGGCGATCTGATATCTCATATCTCCAGGCGCGGCGTTGCCATTCTGCTGGTCGAGCAGAAGCTTTCCATCGCGATGCAGATTTCGCATCGCGTCTACGTGATGGGGCATGGACGTATCGTGTTCGAAGGATCGCCCGCGGAACTGAAGGGAAATTCAAAGGTTCGTCAGGATTGGCTTGAAGTATAGCCGCGCGAATTTGCCTGAACGAATGATCGATGTACGGAGCCTCGTCGCTGAGGTCAGTTCGACGCAGCCAACTGGGGCCGCCTTTTGGCGACGGCGCGACGTGATCGATTCAGGTCGACAAGACCGCCAGAGGCGGGGTACCCCGTTTGCCGCATGTAAACCCGCACAATTGACGACAGCGCGAGCAGGTTCGGGTCGCGCTCGCGCGATTTGGCAAAAGAAAGGCCGATCGTTTGCAGGACCTGTTGATGATCGGCCAACGGGATGAAGTCGACCTTGTGCTCGTACATTTTACGAATGCGCCCGGGCGCCAGCGCATAGGCGACGCCGCTGGCGACAAGATTCATCAGGGTGAAGATGTCGACGACTTCCATAACGAAGGTCGGGGAAAAATAGGGGAAGGCGGCCTGAAGGCGCGGCGCGGTGAAAAGGCCGTCGGTGAGGGTTACAATTCGCTCACCTGCGCACTGCTCCAGGTCGATCCTGTCGAACTGAGCGTAGGGTGAGTTGACTGGCGCGGCGAAATAGACCGGATCGTCAAAAATCGGGATGCAGATGAGTTCCGGGTCGGACGGCGTGATCTCCGCAAATACGGCGTCCAATCCTCCTTCCTTGAGTTTTGGCAGCAAGTCTTGTTTCGATCGCCCAAGGACCAGTTCGCACTGAACGTCGGGCTTGCGAAGGCTCATTGCCTTGATCAATTCCGGCAGCAGGTGGCCGGTGAGCGAGTACAGCGATCCGATCTTCAAGCGGTTAGACGAATAGCCGCCCGCCTCGCGTGCGATACGGACGCCGCGTTCCATTCGCTCGATAACGTCCTTCGCGACATTCTCAAGAACGTGTGCGGCATCCGTTGGGACAAGATTGCGCCCTTCGTGTCGAAACAGCAGGCAGTGCAGGCCGTCCTGGAGGGAATGAATGGCGCGATGGACGCTGACCGTACTGATGTCGAGTGATTCCGCCGCGGCCGTCAGGTTTCCCTCGCGCATATAAGCAAGAAAGATCTCAAGCTTCCGAAAGGAGATTTCCTCGTTGATCCGGCTTTGCATTGTTGTCACCACCATGAAGGAACTGGGTTGGTGTCGCGACTATTCGCGCGGCAAAATGACGATCTTTCCTTTGACGCGCCGCTCCATGATGGCGCGCAGGGCGAGAGGGGTGTCTTCGAGACGGTAGGTTTCAACGACGGTTGGCTTGACCTGTCCTGATTCATACAGCGCGATAAGGTCGCGCAGATGCTCGCGCGTCGTTTCCGGATCGCGCCGCAGGAATGCGCCGAGAAAGACGCCGACGATCGACGCGCCTTTCAGCAGCGGCAAGTTGAGCGGCAACTTTGGGACCTGACCATCGGCAAAGCCGACCACAAGATGCCGACCTCCCCAACCGATCGAACGAAAGGCGGCTTCCGTGTAACTACCGCCTACCGGATCGTAGATGACGTCGGGGCCGGCGCCGCCCGTCAGCGTCTTGATCCGCTCACGCAAATCCTCGGATGCATAGTTGATGGTGTCATCCGCGCCTTTCGCGCGGCAGAATGCCAGCTTGTCCTCGCTGGAGGCCGCCGCGATGACGCGCGCGCCCATCGCCTTGCCGATCTCGACGGCGGCCATTCCGACACCGCCCGCGGCGCCGAGCACGAGCAACGTTTCGCCGGCCCGCAATACGGCACGGTCCTTAAGGGCATGCAGGCTGGTGCCATAGGCCAATACGTAGGCCGAGGCGGTCGCGAAATCCATTCCATCGGGAATGGGAACGATCCGATCGGCTTTGATGATCGCTTCCTGCGCGAAGCCGCCCCACGTCGCGCCCCCGACGACGCGGTCGCCGACCTGGCAACGCGTAACGCCGTCGCCCACGGCCTTGATGATTCCGGCGACCTCGCCGCCGGGCGAGAACGGCAGCTCGGGTTGGAATTGGTATTTCTTCTGGATGATCAACGTATCGGGAAAGTTGACGCCGGCCGCGTGAACCTCGACCAGAACCTCACCGGGACCTGGCTTCGGTGACGCCACGTCCTCGACGCGCAGTTCTTCCGGCAGTCCCCATTCCTTACACAGCGCAGCCTTCATCCGGCGTCGTTCCTTCGTGGTTTTTTTTGGAGCATAGCGCAAAATTGGCTTGCGGAAAGTCTTAAGTTATTTTATTCCGCTATGCAGAACGAGGGGCGGATGAGCCGTCGAACCAAGCCTTCCAATGTCATGCCGGCCCGGTTGCAATCGGATCGCCGGTTCGTGCTGTCGCTGGCGCGCGGTCTGGAGGTCCTGAGCTGCTTTTCGAGCACCGAGCGCTGGCTGCCCAATCGCGAGATCGCGCGCCGGACCGGCCTCCCCAAGGCCACGGTCTCGCGTCTGACCTTCACGTTGACCGGTCTCGGCTATCTCGTTCATTCGGCGGAACGCGAGATGTATGCGCTTGGATTGCCGTGCATCGGGTTGGGTTTTCGCGTGCTGTCGCATTTCGATATCGGCCGGGTCGCCCGACCCTATATGCAGGCGCTGGCGGATGAAGCGCAGGCGGCGGTCTCGCTCGGTGTCCGTCATGGCTCCTGGGTCGTTTATGTCACGCATTGCCGTTCGACCTCGCGACTGACGCTGGGCCTCGACGTCGGCGCGCGGCTGCCGCTGGGCCGTTCAGTCATCGGCCGCGCTATTCTTTCCACCTTCGAGCCTGACGAGCGGGTGCGGGTCTGCGACGTGTTGCGCCAGGAGGCGGCAGGGGACTGGCCGGCGACCTTCGCGGGGATCAAGGCCGCGCAGCGTGACTACGACGCCCACGGATTCGTGGTCTCGGATGACGGCGCGGACATCGGCGTCGTCGCCGCGCCGCTGTGGATCGCCGGGAAAAGCGAGTGCCTCGGGCTGAATTGCGGCGGCCCCGCCCATCAATTGACGCCGCAACGGCTTCGAAGCGAATGGGGGCCGCGCTTGCTTGAGGTCGCCGCTTGCATCGAGCGGGCCGCGCGCGGATCGGCCGATCCCGAGGCGGAGTAGCCTGCATGGCGGCGGCTCCCGCGGCGCATGTTTACAGCCGGATCGTTATCTTATAAACTGTAATTCTGCTATGCAGAACACGGGAATCTTGCGGCGAAAGCGTGGCCGCGCCGTTTCGGATCACAAGCCAGGGTCGCCGCGAACGACGCGCCCGCCGGCCACCGGATGGAGATTGCGATGAACACCTTCCTGAACCCTCCCGAGTTGTCCCGGCCGAATGGCTTCGTGCACGTCGCGACGTCGACGTTCACCAAGACGATCATGGTGTCGGGGCAGGTGGCCTATGACGGCCAGGGCCGTATCGTCGGCGTCGGCGATCTCGGGGCGCAGACCCATCAGGTCTATGCCAACATCGAAACGGCGCTGAAAGCCGCAGGCGCCTCGATGCGGGACGTGGTCAAGACGGTGCTGTTCGTCCGCGACCTCAACCCCGAGAAGGCGCGGATCATTCGCGAGGTTCGCAAGGCGTTTCTGTCGGCTGACAATCCGCCCGCCAGCACGATGATCGGAGCGGCCTCATTGGCGCATCCCGATCTCCTGCTGGAGGTCGAAGCCGTCGCCATGGTGGCATGATCCTGATGATCGATCCCGATGCGCGATCCGCCGCGGAACGCTTCGCCACCCAATCGGTGACGCTGAGAGGGTTGCCGTTCACGCCGCTGGCGAGCCGCATCGCGGTGCTTGGGGCTGGCCTGATGGGGCCGGGAATTGCCCAGGTGTTCGCCGAGGCCGGCTTCGAGGTTGATCTTTGCGATGTCCGCGCGGAGGCCCGTGCGCGTGGCATGGCGACGCTTCGCGACAGCGTCGCGCTCAAGCTTGAATTGGAGTTGGTCGACGAGGCGTCGGCGCAGGCGACTTTGGCCAAGGTCCATCCCTGTGACGACAGCGACGGCGCGATCCGCCGGGCTGCGCTGGTGATCGAAGCTGTTACCGAGAATCGCGAGATCAAGTCCGGGATCTATTCTCGCGTTTTCCGGCTTGGCGGGCCGCAGACGGTGATCTGGAGCAACACCTCGACGCTGAACGTGTTCGATCTGGCGGCGCCGGAATTTGTCGACCGCCTGCTTGTCGCGCATTGGTTCGCTCCGCCGCAGATTCTGCCGCTGGTCGAGGTCGTCCAGCGCGACACCACACAGGATTTGCTGCGCGCGGAAAGCGTCGCGCTGCTGCGCGCCCTTGGGAAGACGCCGGTCGTGCTCGACAAGTTCATTCCCGGCTTCGTCATCAATCGCCTGCTGCGCGCGCTCGGCCGCGAGGCTTTCGACATGATCGAATCCGGCGTCATCTCCATCGAAAGTCTGGATGCCGCGGTGCGTACCAGCCTGGCGCCCCGGATGCAGGTGCTGGGGCTGATGCAACGTTACGATTTTACGGGGTTGAACCTCAGCCTGCGCAATCTCGGTGACCGCGACATCGTCGATGCCCCGGTCAACCTGTCGCCGGCGCTGCTGAGCGACCGGGTGGCGCGCGGCGATCTCGGAGTCACGACCGGACGCGGCTTCTACGACTATCAAGGCCGCTCGACGTCGCAGCTTCAGCGCGAGCGCGATCGTCGCCTGTGGCAGGCCGTGCAGCGGCTCTCGGATCTGGTTCTCGATCCAAAACCCATCTGAAGGATAACGAAAATGGATGCGATGTCCGCCAGCGCCGTCGAAGCGTCATGTCACCGCCTGCGGCCGCTGGTCGATCCGACCTCCATCGCCATCTTCGGCGCATCGGCCGATCCGAAGCGGCTCGGCGGCGTGCCGGTCTCGCTGCTGCGCCAGCACAAGTTTGCCGGGGCGATCTATCCGATCAATCCCAAGTATCAGGAGATCGACGGCCTCACCTGCTATCCGGATATCGCGTCCCTGCCGGGGCCGGTGGATGTGATCGTGATTGCCGTCGGCGCGGCCGATGTCGTTCCGGTGCTGCGGCAGGCCGCCGCCAAGGGAATTCGCGCGGCGGTGATCTATGCGGCCGGCTTTGCCGAAGCCGGCGACGCCGAAGGCATTGCGTTGCAGGCGGAGCTTGTGCGATGCGCCGATGAACTCGGCATCGTCGTCGGCGGGCCGAACTGTATGGGTTTCGGCAATCTCGACAACCACGCCTACAGCACGTTCACGGCGGTTTTCCGCACCGTTCCGCCGCCCGCCGCGCCGCGAACCGTCGGGCTGGTGACCCAGAGCGGCAGCGTCTGTTCCGCAGTTTATGCGGCGGGGCGCGCCATGGATGTTCGTTTCAGTCTTTTCATCAATACCGGGAACGAGGCGTGCGTCGATTTCTCCGAGTATCTTGAATACCTCGCTGAGCGGCCCGGCACCGAAGCGATCGTCGGTTACCTCGAAGGTCTGCGGGACGGCGCACGGTTTCGGCAGGTCGCGGCCCGCATGCGCGACGAGGGGCGACCGCTGGCCCTGCTCAAGGCCGGCGGCAGCGACAAGGGTATCGAAGCCGCGCGCCTGCATACCGGCGCTGATGCGGGGAGCGCGGCCGCCTATCGCGCCGTGTTCGAGCGGCTCGGCGTCATTCCGGCGCGCGATATCCTGCATCTGGCGGATATCGCTTACCTCTCCCGATTTCGCGGGCGAACCTCCGGACGACGGGTGGCCATCCTCACCATCTCCGGCGCGCTGGGGGCGTTGCTCTCGGACCTGTTCACCGCCAGCGGTGTCGCGGTCCCGACCTTGAGCCAGCCGGTGCAGGCTCTCCTGCGGCAGGGCGTGCCGCGCTACGGCATGGCGCAGAACCCGGTCGACTTCACCGGCAACATCGTCAATTCGCATAGATTCGTCGGCGATGCGCTGGATGCCATCCTCGCCTCGGGTGAAGTGGACTTTGTCGTGCTCTACGCCTCGGGCTTCCTGATCGACCGGTTTGCCGAGAGCCTCGTTCAGGCGGCACAAAAATCGCCGCGCATGGTGGCGGCAATCGCGACCGGAACAGTTGCGGCGCGCGCCACCCTGGAGCAGGCCGGTGTCGCGGTGTTCGAGGATCCCGCGCGCGCGGCCGCCGCGCTGTCCAGCATGGCATGCTGGCACGACAATCGGCGGCTCTACCAGGGGATGCCGGTCATTCCGGCGACCGTTCCTTCCAGCGCGGTTCTTGAATTCCTGACGGCGGCCCGCGCCGCCGAGCGACAGAACTTCAGTGGCGCCGAGGCTGCGAAGCTGCTCGCCGCGTTGGGCGTTGCGATGCCGTTCGAGGCTGCGGAGAGCGCTTCTCAAAGGCAAAGCGACGGCGTTGAGTTGTGCGTTGATATTCATAACGACCCGATCCTCGGCCCGGTGCTCAGTGTCGGCCCGGCCGGCGACTGGCCGGAGGCATTGAATGATCGCGCGTTAGCGCCGCTTCCGATGCCACGCGATCTCGCCATCAGGTCGATGAAGTCGCTAAAGAGTTGGCCGCTTCTGGCGCGAAACTGCGACGACGCCGCGATCGCGGCGGCGGGGGCCGCGATCGAGAATCTTGGCTCCGGTGTGCTGATGCTGAAAGATTCGTTCGCGCACGCAGCCGTGACATTGCGACTGTCGCCCCATGGACAGGCGAGGGTGACATCCGCCGATATCGCGCTGACGAACAGGTCGTCAGTTTGACGCCGTCTCGGGAGCCTGATTCCATTGATCTTTGATTTGGGGGTCCGCACCGGCCATATGACGGCGCGTTGACGCTCGATCAGCGGACTTCCTGGACCCAGGTCTGTTGCGCGTCATTTAAATATCCAGAACGACATGGGGTGTGGCTGCGCGCGAGCAGCATGGCAACATGACGTCGCTTTTGGCGCGCTCGTCCGGTGACAGATAGTTGTCGCGATGATCGACCTGACCGGAAAGAACGTTCGTGATGCAGATGCCGCAAATGCCTTGGCGGCACATGCTGGGTATAAATACTCCGTTCTGGTCGAGAATCTCAAGAATGGTGTGATCGGCCGGAATGTCGAGCGTCTGGTGTGTGCTGGCGATTTCGACCGTAAATGATCGATTGTCTGTGCCGGATTTCCCAACCGCAAACGTCTCCTGATGGAGTTGTCGAGTTAGAAACCCGCTCCGGCGCGCGGCCTTCATGACGCCCGCATTCAAGCCCGCCGGGCCACAGACATAAATGTGTGCGTTCCGGGAAACACCGTCGATGAGGCGTTGAATGCTGAACCGCTGGTCGGGGTGCGCATCGTCAAAATAGAGTTTCACATGCTTCCGGAACGCGGCGTCGGCCAATAGCTGGCGGAATGCCATGTGTGAGGCTGAACGGGCCGTATAGTGCAGCTCGAACGGCTGCTGTCGTCGCGTGAGTTCGAACGCCATGGCCAGCAGCGGCGTGATGCCAATGCCCCCGGCAATCAGGATGATTGGCGCATCAACGATCGCCAGCGGAAAGTTGTTACGTGGAGCGCTCACAGTAACGATGTCGCCGATTTTCCAACTCTCATGGATTATTCGCGATCCGCCGCGCGAGTCCGGATCGCGCTGAACGGCGATCCGATAGCGGCCCTCATCGCGCGGGTCTCCGCACAACGAATAGCGGCGGATCAGCCCGGGACGAACATCGACCTCGATATGCGCTCCCGCCTGATAGGGCGGGAGCGCCGCCCGCGTCAGGTCGCTCAGTTCGAAGCTTGCGATCCGTGCGGTCAGCATGTCGCGCGAAATCACCCGCATCGGAAACCTGTCTGTCGGCATGGCATTTTCCCTATCGACGCCTCAAAGTGTATACTTGCATATAAATATCCTTGACTCAAACCGGCGGCGGTGATTGGCTGACAAAAAATCGAGGAGGGAGATGCACCCGATGGGCCGAATTTCGCGCAGACGCTTTTTGCAGGGCACCGTGGTCGTGGGCGGAGGGCTCATGGCCGGGGCGGTGTCATCCGTCCCCGCGACCGCGGCGGACCCGATCAAGATCGGCCATCAATGCGATCTGACCGGCGCGCTGGCCGATACCGGCTACTGGCGAAAGAAAACCGCCGATGCGGCCGTCAAATGGATCAACAAGAACGGTGGAATAGCCGGGCGGCAACTCGAACTCGTGACCATCGATACGGAGAGCAAGGTCGACGTCGGCATTCTTCGTCTGCGGCAGCTTTTGCAGGAGAACAAGGTTGATTTCGTTCTCGGCTCCGAGCACGGCGGCATCAGCGTCGCAAGTAATCCGATCATGCTCGAACAAAAGACGCTCTACCTGTCGCAGAGCCGCACCGACGCGGTGACCGGAGCCGCCGCGAATCCCTTTGTGTTCCGATTGATGGTGAACACCAGTCTGGCGGCCTATTCAGCGAGCCAGTCGGTCATCGCCAAGGCGGGGAAACGTTGGTCGGTGATCTTCGCCGACTATGTGTGGGGCCACTCGCATCGCGATGCTTGGCTGGCGCAATTCAAGAAGGCCGGCGTCGCCGTGGGCAGCGTGCTGCCGATCCCGGTCAATACGGCGGACCCGCTCTCGTTCGTGTCGCGCGTCGATCGTTCGTCGGATGCGATCTTTGTCGCGCTGCTGGGGCCGGACATGCCAAGAGTGCTGATCGCGCTGGATCAACTGGGGCTCGGCAACAAGACAAAGGTGCTGGTCGACGCCGGATTCGGTGTGTTCGACGTCCTCAAGCTGGGCAAGCAGGCCGAGAACATGTGGGGCATGGACTGCTCGCCGTTCGAACTGGCGGATCATGATACGCCGCATGAGCGGACCATGCGCGCGGAGGTCGGCATCGATGCCAACGGCCGCGAAGCCGGCACCAATCGCGCATGCATGATCGGCGACGTCTGGCCCATGTGGGAAAGCCTGTCATTCATCAAGAGGAATGTCGAAGGCTCTGGCTGGAAGCTCAAGGATGACACCGCAAATTTGATCAAATACGCCGAGAGCAACCCGAATTATCAGGAAAGCGCGCTCTTCCCGCAGGGTGACCTGTTCATCCGTCCCGAGGATCATCAAGCGTTCTGCGATTACTATGTTCTGCGCGTCAAGGAGGGGCGCATCCGGACGGAAATCAAGATCCCGAAAGAGAAGGGAATTTATCCGTCGACGATCAACCTCGCGAGCAAATAGATGTCGTCGGCGTCTCCGGCATTGAGTCTTGTCGGCGTCTCGAAGTCGTTCGGCGATCTGGCGGTTCTCAAGAACGTCGATTTCTCGATCGAGAAAGGACAGTCGGGAGCGATCATCGGGCCGAACGGCGCCGGCAAGACGACGCTGGTGAATATCATCAGCGGTGTTTTCCGGCCGAACGGCGGCGCTATTCATCTCGACGGCGAGAACATCGTCGGCTTCGATCCGTATCAGATCGCGCGCAAGGGACTCGTTCGGACGTATCAGATCACCAGTCTCTTTCTCGACATGACGGTGCGGGAGAATATCGAGATCGCCTTGATCGCTCGCCGCAAATATCGCCGGGCAGCGTCCGCAAAGAGCGCGGGCGTCGGGGAATTGCTCGATCTCATCGGGCTGGGTGATCTCGACGATCGGCTGGTGCATGAGCTGTCGCACGGCGACCAGCGGCTGCTGGAAGTCGGCGTGGCCCTGGCTTTCAATCCCGAAATCCTGCTGCTGGATGAGCCGACCGCCGGAATGAGCCCGGCGGAGACCGAGCGCTTCATCAATCTGGTCAATGCCAAGTTGCGCGGGCGCTGCACGATGATTCTGATCGAGCACGACATGGATGTCGTGATGCGGACGGCCGATCGCGTCTGTGTTCTGGCCGGAGGGACCGTCATCGCCGAGGATGTGCCGGAAAGGATCGGGCAAAACCAGTTCGTGAGGGAGGCTTATCTTGGCCATTCTTAGTCTCGAACAGGTTCATGCCTACTACGGCAAGGCGCACATCCTCCAGGGCGTTAGTCTGACGGTGGAACGCTCGTCGGTCGTCGGCATCTTCGGGCGCAACGGTGCGGGAAAAACGACGCTTCTGCGCACCATCATGAATCTCGTGCCGCGATCGGAAGGTACGATCCGATTTGGTGACCGTGATCTGACCGGGCTGACGGCGGATGCGCGAACCCGCGCCGGCATTGTCTACATGAGCCAGGATCTGCGCGTCTTTCCCGATCTCACCGTGCGGGAAAACTGCATGGCGGCGCGTGAGGCCGTCCGATCCACTATCTCGTTCGACGACGTCATCGGTCACATCCCTGAGTTGAAACCGCATCTCGATCGACCCGCGGGGAAACTGAGCGGAGGACAGCAGCAACTCGTCGGCTTCGCGCGCAGTCTGTTGATGGGCAGCGATCTTTTCATGCTGGATGAGCCGACCGAAGGCTTGATGCCTCTCCTGGTCTCCCGGGTGGGCGAGATCGTCCGCTCGCTCAAGCAGCGCGCGATCACCGTTCTGCTGGTCGAGCAGAACGTTCAACTCGGAATGAGCATCTGCGATCACATCTACTTCATCGAGAAAGGCAGAATTATCGATCAGGCGACACCATCAGAGATTCAAGCCAGACACCTCATCGAGAGATACCTGGGTGTATCTCATCGTTCGTCGTCGATGTGACGGCAATTTTGTTCAGGACTGACCAGGAGACACCAATGTCCAACCGCCAGGAATATGCAATCAACGGCCTGTCGAAGCCGATCAGCCACTACACCGACGCGGTGCGGTTCGGCGATCTGCTGTTCGTCTCCGGGTTCGTGGCAGTGGATGAACAACTCAACATCGTCGGCGGGGACGATGTGGCGGCCCAGACGCGCCAGGTGTTCAAGAACATGAAGGCCGTTCTGGATGAAGCGGGGGCGACGTTCGCCGATGTCCTCAAGGTCACCGTCTATCTCGTCGACATCGACGATCGCGCCAGGATCAATCCGGTTCGGCAGGAGGTTTTCGGCGAGGCTCGCCCGGCGAGCACGCTCATTCAGATCAGCAAGCTGGCCGTTCCGGGCGCGAAAATCGAGGTCGAGGCGGTTGTTGGGCTGAATCGGAAAGCCTAGTTCGGGAGGCTTGCATGGCTGATGCGAAGGCGCCGACCTATACCGGCATATTCAATAATGTGCGGACCATCGGCCAGTTGCTGGCGGGAGATCGTTTGAAGTGGCAGACGGAACTCCCGATCGGCGCGCCTTCGCTTCCCTTCATTCTTCATCTCTCGTGCTTCGTGCACTACACGCCGCATATTCCGCTGCTGGCGCAGCAGATACTTGAGCGGATTGGCATCGACTGCCCGATTCTCGGAGGTCCCGAGAACTGTTGCGGCGCCATCCATGTCCACATGGGAGATGCCGCATTGGGCGAACAGGCCGCCCGCATCGGGATCGGCGGCTTTCGTCGTGCGCGCCCAACCACCATTCTTTCGGTTTGTCCGGACTGCGATGAGATGTTCTCGCAATTCATGCCGAAGACCGCGCCATTTCGGCATTCCAACATTTCGGAGATATTTGTCGAACAGCTCGCGAAGCTTAAGCCGATCATGCGGCCGGTGAAGCGGCGGGTGATGATCCATACTCACGATTCCAACGTTCAACGGCAACGCGACAAAGCCAATATTGAAACGGTGCTGCGCGCGATTCCCGGCCTTGAGATTGTCGAGGCGAGGCACGCGGGCGGAATCGGCCCTCATTGCCAGATTCTGGCGCCGATGCCGCCGCCGTTGCAGGATGCAATGTTCAACGAAGCGGTTGCGCTTGGCGCCGATACGCTCGTGGTGCCCTACCACTCCTGCTACCGCCAGCATCTCAAGTGCGAGCTGAGATGGCCGGTAAATGTGCAGCATTACATTTCCCTGATCGGCGAGTCGTTGGGGCTCCATGAGGAGGAGGAATACAAGAAGCTCAGGCTGCTGGACGATGTGGATAAGGCGGTTGAGTTGCTGCGCCCGCGCTTCGAGCCGCTCGGCTACACGCCCGAGCAGGTTCGCCCTCTGGTCGAATGGGCGGTCTATTGCTGATGGCGAGCGCGCTTACCGATTGGATTCCGCTCGGCAGGGAATCAGACTTCGTCAATGGCGTCGAGCGGCGCGCGACATTGGCCGGGCTTGTTCTGGTCATCCGGTTGGAAGGACGGTTCTACGCCTTTGATCCGACGTGCCCGCACGGCGGCGGGGATTTGCGCCGATGCGAGCCTGAAGGATCCACCATCAGTTGCCCCCTTCATGGCTGGACCTTCGATCTCAGTCGCCGCGGCCACGAAACGCATGGCTTTCGCGGCTTGCGGACCTACGCAACGCGGCTCCGCGACGGAACGCTTTTTGTCAATTTCGATCCGACCATCGACGAAGTCGCGACAACCAGCCTGGCGTAGCGAAAGGCCCCCGACGTGCAGCTTTTCAACGAAATTTTCTTCGAGCTTCTCAACGGCGTTGTCTGGGGATTGATCCTGGCCATGATCGCGCTTGGCTTGTGCCTGATCTATGGTTTGATGGGAGTGATCAATATCGCCCATGGCTCGTTCTACATGGTCGGCGCCGTTGTCGGCGTCTTTGTCGTCAATCATCTCGGCGTGAACTTCTGGGTGGCGTTGCTTGTCGTGCCATTGCTGCTCGGTGTGATCGGGCTGGTGTTGAATGCGCTGGTGTTCGAGCGGGTCGTGCGACGCGATCCGACAATCGGATTGCTGGCGACCGCGGGACTGCTGCTGATCATCGACAATGGCGTGCTCGCGATCTTCGGCGGAACCCCCGAATCGATCGCGCCACCGGTGTCGGGAGGGATTTCGATCCTCGGCGTCTTCTATCCCTCCTATCGTCTTGTCGCCGCCGCCATAGCGATTGCGGTTCTGATCCTGACCTGGTTGTTCCTGCGATTCACCGTCTACGGGTTATGGATGCGCGCGACGCCCCAGAGCCGGGATCTCGCCTCCGCGATCGGCATTCCGATCGGCAGGGTCAATCAGTTGACGGTGATGCTCGGAGCCATGACGGCGGGGCTCGCTGGCGTTCTCGTCGCGCCTATCAGCGCGGCCTATTTCCAGATGGGACTGACGATCCTGGCCGCGTCTTTCATGGTCGTGGTCATCGGGGGACTCGGCAATCTTCCGGGCGTGGTCGCGATTGCGCTGATGTTCGGTGTGGTTCGCGGCTTGCTTTGCGTTGTCATGCCGCCGACCTGGGCCGAGGTGGTGGTTCTGCTTGTGCTGTTGCCGGTCATGTATTTCAAGCCGAATGGAATTTTCGAGGGGTGGAAATGACTCGAACGCGCAGGCTACCGCGAATGGCGGCGAATGCCGTAGGTTTGCTGCTGATCGCCGCGATTCTTCTTTGCCCGCTGGTGGCCGGAAGTTTCTGGCTGTTCTTCTTCGCGCAGATGATCGTTGCCAGCTATGTCGCGGTCAGCTTCAATCTTGCCTATAGTTATGGGCGTGTTCTCAGCTTCGCCCAGGGATCGTTCTTTGGTCTGGGTGCCTATGTTGCGCTCTATCTGGCCTCATCGAATCCGTGGAGCCTGCCGCTCATCGTCGTTGTCGCCGTCGTCTTGACGGCCGCCGTGGGGGCCTTCTTCGGCGCCATCTTTGTCAGGATGACCGGTCATAATCCGACGATTGCCACTGTGATCCTGGCGTCGGCTGGCCTTCTCGCGGCCAACGCCCTCGGTGCGGTCACCGGCAGCGAAGACGGCCTTGGCGTCAATACCGTGGCCGTCGGTGCGGGAGCGCTGTCGATTCATTTGGGTCCCACCAAGTCCCTGTACTATCTCCTTGCCATCCCGCTGGTTAGCCTGTTGACGGTTTGGTATTTTATCCAGCATCGTGATTTCTGGAAGGTCGTTCGGGCGGTGGCATCGAACGAGCTTCGGGCGCAGCAGCTTGGTTACAATGTTCGTGCCCGCAAGTTGGTGATATTCGCGCTGAGTGCGGGAATTTCAGGGCTTGGGGGGGCCTTCTATGCGTTGTTGATGAAGCACGTCAGCAGCACGACTTTCGATATCGGACTGTCGGTTAATGCTATTCTGTACGCGGTGGTCGGCGGCACAGGTACGATATTCGGCCCCGTTCTTGGTGTGTTCGTGATCTATCCGATGACCGAGATCATTGCCCATTATTTTCTATATGTGCAGATCGTGATCGGCGCCATTTTGATCTTTACGGCGATTGTGATGCCAAAGGGTATCCTGGGCACCCTTTTCGATCGAGCGCGGTCCTACTAGGTTTATGGACCCGGTTGGAGGAAACGGAAGTTGGTTGAAACATTCGCGACAGCCCATCATGAAGCGTTGAGCTATCTCCGGGGCCGGATTATCTCGGGTGAATATCCCGGGGGCATGCGGATCAACTCGAACGAGATCGCGGCAAAGCTCGGCTGTAGCCGCATCCCGATCCGGGAAGCGCTTCGCCAGCTGGAAGCCGAAGGGTTCGTAACGATGCTTCCGAACCGCGGTGCGACGGTGGCTGTCTTGACGCCGGAATCGGTCGAGGATTTGTTCCGGATCCGGTCGAGCCTCGAACTGCTGGCGCTTGAGTACTCAATCAGTCGCTTTGACGAATCGGCGCTGGTCGAACTGACCATTCTCAAGGAGCGCATGGACCGTGTCAGGAACGATCCCGCGGTCTGGGTCGAGCATCACGACCGGTTTCATCAGTTTATCGCACGGCAGGCCGGGCGCGAGCGATTGCAGGCCGAAATTGAGCGCATTCACCGTGCGGTCCGCCCTTATACATTGCTCTATGTCAGCTCCGGTCTGATGGTCGAGGAGCCACACAACAATCACCAGATGATTGTCGACGTTCTGCGCACCGGTAACAAGCGGGAGGTCATGCGTGTCATGAGGTCCCACTTGGAAGGAATTATGGCCAATTTCATTGACTACCTGCGGGCGCGGGAAAGCCAAGGGCATGGCGGGAAGGAACCGTTGAAGTCGAAAGAACGTGCGGTGCGCGTGAAGAAGGATAAGGTCGTGGCCTGAAGCAGATTCTGCAAAGAGCTCCGACAAATTCAAATCCGCGTATCGGCGTTTCAACGGTTCCCTCCGACATGGGAGGATGATCGATGTCGTCGCGAATCGTTCCGAGCACATGTCGAGAGTGCTATCTGGGGTGCGGGTCCCTGATCCATCTCGACGGTGGCAAGGTCACCAAAATCTCGGGCAATCCGGCGCATCCGCATTCGCGCGGCGCATTCTGCACCAAGGGAATGAATGGCCCGATCGCCGCGCGGGATCATCGCGACCGCATTCTGCATCCGCTTCGCCGGGTGGGTGATCGCGGCGGCGGGCAGTTCGAGCCGATCGGCTGGGATGATGCGTTCTCCGAAATCGCGGATCGATGGCGAGACGTGATCGCGACGCATGGGGCTCGCGCCATCGCCGGCGCGGTTTCAGGGCATTTCTATGATCGGGGCGTCGCCATGGCCTTGTTGTTGCGAGGTATCGGAACGCCGAACTATATGGTCAATCAGGATCTCTGCCAGGGCGGACGCGCAACCGCGGCGCTGTTGACCGGGATCCCGATGCTCCCCGGCATGGAGTTAAAGAAGGCGAAGGTGATCTTTGCCGTCGGGAAAAGCCCGTCCGAATCGAACATCATCGAATGGATGAACGTCAAGGCGGCGAAGCGCGCCGGTGCTGTGCTGATCGTCGCCGATCCACGGCGAACGCAGATCGCCCAAGCCGCCGACATCTGGCTTCGTATCCGTCCGGGGACCGATGCGGCCTTGGCGCTGGCGCTCACTCACGTCTTGTTCGCGGAGAATCTGCTGGACCGTGAATTCGTCGGCCAATGGTGCGTTGGCGTGGATGACCTGCAAGCCCGGGTGCGATCCTACACGCCCGCATATGCGGCCGAGGTGACAGGGGTGTCCGCGGAGCAGATCGTCGCCGCTGCCCGACAAATTGGCGCGAGGAAGCCGCTGGCGATGCTGCTCGGGCATGGCATCGACGCCCAGCACAACGCCGTCTATACCGCGATGGCGTTCAACGCCTTGCTGGCCCTGACCGGAAACATCGATCGGGAGGGCACCAATCAGATACCCAAGCGGTACCCCGGCTTTCGCGACTACAACACGATCGTCAACGACCCGGCGTTGCGGATGCCGGAAGACCGCGAGCGGGAGATCATCGGCGGCGAGACTTATCCATTCTGGTCCAGCCGCCACAGTGTTCATCAGGCTTGTCACAATCCATCGGTGATCGAGGCCGTTCTGACCGGGCATCCCTATCCGGTTCGCGCGATCTATGCGAGCGGCGTCAACATCGTTTGCACGTATCCCGGGATGCAGCGAACCATCGAGGCGATCAGAAGTCTCGACCTGTTCGTGGTCGCCACCGATCACATGACCCCGACCGCGCAATTCGCCGATCTGATTCTGCCGAAGACGACCCAGCTTGAGGAGGAAGCTGTCTTTGTTGAGGATAATTGCCTGACCATCATGCAAAAGGCGGTTCCGGTGCGCGGCGAGGCCAAAACGGACTTCGAGATCGCGATCGGCTTGCGGGACGCGTTGCGCGCGCGAGGGATGCTTGCTTTCGAGACGTTGCCGTGGAACAGCCACCGGGAATTCGTCGATTATCAATTGGCCAAGTCCGACATCACTTTCGATGAACTATGCGCGACCGGATTTCGTGAGTTCCCGTTCACCTACGAATCCTATGTGACGCATGGATTCAAAACTCCGAGTGGAAAAATCGAACTATCGTCGCATCAGCTTCAAACCGCGGGATACGCCCCCACGCCGGACTACCAACCGGCGCCTTATACGACCGCGCCGGCGGAATTCGACCTGACGCTTTTGACCGGAATACGGACGATGGCGTTGCACCATTCGCGTTTTCGCAATCATGATTGGGCGCGCAGGCTGCACAACGCACCGGAATTGCGGATTCATCCCGCGACAGCCGCGCGCAAACATGTCTCGGATGGGGATTGGGTCTGGATCGAAGTCCCGGGCGGGGCCGGACGCGTTTGCCTGAAGGCCGAATTGACCGAGGACGTGCCGGTCGACGTCGTCGCGACGGGAATGGGCTGGTGGTTTCCCGAACTCTCAGGCCCGGACTTCGGTGCGCTCACGTTCAATGTGGAGGCCGCAATCCCCTATGGCCCGCATTGGGATCCGATCTCGGGAGCGGCCGAGGCCCGGAATTGCGCCTGCCGTATCCGCCGGGCAGATCCGGCCGAGATCCCATCGCGGGAATTGGCCGTCATGCGATAGGTCTGCGTGCTGATACTGATGGCCGCGGGTCGACGGATTCACTACGAGGCGGCTCATCGAGCGGCGCGGCGGAATCCGGCTGTTTTATGAAATGATGTTGAGGCGCCGCGCCGTCGCCACGGCATGGGTGCGGTTTTGCGCGTCAAGTTTGGTGTTGATGTTACGCAAGTGCGTTCGGATCGTGCTGTCGGAGACAAACAGCTTTTCCGCCATCGCGCTGTTTGAATATCCCTCGGCCAGAAGTTGCAGAACGTGCATTTCCTTGCGCGTCAGCGGCTCAAGCAGGATAGCGCTCTGAACTTTGTCGGAGGGAGCGCTTGCGGGAGGAACAGGGCCGAGCGCTTGCGCAAGGCGCTGAACGTAGCTGACGAAGACGGCTTCATCGCGCGGAAGCACGCCGGACTGAAGCGTCGCGGTAAGAGCATGGATCGGTGCGCGCATGATGTCGCCTTCGTCAAGAACGAGGCGGATAAACCCTTCAGGACTGGCGGCGCGCAGCGCGTTTGCGAGCGCCGCCAATCCCGATGCCGTATCTCCCGCGCCAAAGAGCGCCGCGCCATACATCAGCTCCAATTTCAAAGCTCGGCGATAGCGGGATTCGGAGCGGGCATGTTTCGCGGCCGCGGCAAGTTGAAGCGCGGCTTCATCCAGCGCCCCGGCATGAAGTTGCAGGCGCATCCGTCCGAGGGCGAGATAGTCCAGATCGTTGGCAAGGTATCGTAGCCGCCGGACGCGCTCCCATACCTCGTCGTCTTCGGCGCGATCGAGTTCCTCGCGCGCCGCCTCACGGTGTCCCTGGAGGAGAAAGACGCGGGAGCGTTCGAGGCGTGCTGAACAAACCACGCGGGGCAGGCGGTTCTTGTGCCCGAGATACTCCAGTTCGGTCAGGAAATGGAGAACCTGATCGATATCGCCGCGCAGGAATGCGATGCGGCTCAGCGTGACGTAACTGAGGATGATGAGATCCGGCAGGCCCACGTCGCGCGCGAGCGGCGCGTAGACCTGAAGCAGATGCGCAGCCTGATCGACCTGACCGGAATCATAAAGCGCGACGGCGTAAGGCACGCCGGCCCACGCATTGCCATTGGTGGGAACGTAGCTTCCGTGGGTGGCGGTCACCGCGATGCGAAACCGCGCCGTCGCCTGCCGCAGCTTGGCTTCCTGGAGATCGATGAAGCCATCCGACGCCTCGGAATACATGCGATTGAATTCGCTGGCGTTGTCGGCCTGACTCCGGCGAACCCGATCGATGAGCTGTCGCGCCCTGATGTGATTGCCGATCACCGATGTGATGTGGGCCGTCGCATTTGACAGGACATCGTCGGCGAAAGGAACGACGCCGGAGCGAAGCTCAAGGTTTTTGAGCCCGATATCATGAGCCTCCTCATAGCGATCCATGATCGCCAGCAGGCAAGGCTCAAGCGCCCGAACATGCGCCATGATCTCGGGAGAGGTGGAGGTTTTCAAGCCGCTTTGCGCGAGGAGATCCATCGCCTGATATGCGCCGTGGGTGAAGCACACCGCCCACATATGGATGAGTTGCAACTCGGGATGTTGTTTGAGAACCTCGGTCGGCAAGGCCGAAAACCATCGCGTGAGCAGGCGCATCCGGCCTTGGGCGACAAGGCCGGCGCAGTGAATCGACATCAGCCTGACGGCATCCGCGATATTGCCGCCTTCGAGCGCGTGGTCGATGGCGGGGATCGGGCGATCCTGCATTTCATACCAGGCGGAGGCCGCCGAATGCAGATGCGCCAGTTCGTTGGGAAGTTCCCGCGCCAGTTCGGACTTGAGAAAATCCGCAAAGAGGCTGTGATACCGGTAGCCGTCACCGCTGGAGCCGACCGGCGTGAGCATGACATCCGCGGTTTCAAGCTCATGGAGAATGCGTTCGCTGTCCGCGCCGGGCATCAGCGCGCTGCATAATGCCGGCTCCAGTTGCCGCAAGACGCTGGTGCGGAGCAGAAACTGCCGAATGTGCGGCGGTTGATGGGCAAGTATCTCCTCCGCGAGATAGTGGGCGATGGAGCGTTCGGCGCCCGACAGGCGGGTGACGAATTCGGACGGATTCTTGTTGCGTTCGAGAGCGATCGACGCGAGCCAGATGGCCGCAACCCACCCCTCGGTCTTGTTTTGCAGGAGGGAGAGGTTTTCCTGTCCCAGATCGACGTTGCGCCGGCTTATGAAATATTCCGACGTTTCCTCCAGTGTGAAGCGGAGGCGGGGGGGATCGATTTCAAGGAGATGCCCTCTTGCGCGCATTCGTCCGAGATGAAGATCAGGCAGGTTGCGCGACCCGATGATAAATCGCCCCTTCGGCGGCAGATAATCGATGATCTCCCGCAGCAGGCCGAGCACGCCCGGTTCCTGGACCGTCTCCATATCGTCGAGAAAAAGCGCAAAGGGGGCATTGTATCCGGACAGCCGCGACACGATCTGGGACGCCATCCCGCCGACCGTCGGATCGTTCTCGGAATAATGGCCGATATCGTCGTCGTTGACGATCGTTGCGGTGGCGGCCTCCAGCCCAAGCAGAAGCCGCGATGCGTCGTTGTCCGAGCGGTCAAGGGTGAGCCAGGCGGTCGCGACCGACATTTCGCGAAAGCGCGCCTGACACTGCAACATCAGGGTGCTTTTGCCGAAGCCCGCGGGCGCGCGGACCAGCGTGAGTTTGGGCGCGGTGGGCGCGCAAATCTGGTCGACGATGGCTGTGCGGTGGATATGCTGCGCGGCACCCGACGGCGCCAACAGCTTGGATCGAGGTATCCAGTCGCGGTTCTTCATGAATAGCATCATCTTAAACGCGTCCCGGACCTCGCTATAAGCCGATTCCATGCGACCGGCATCCGCTCGGAGGGCATAACCTCTTGATTTCCGGCGATCTTGCGGTATCGCCCGCGACCGATCAATAGCGCAAGCGGCCAATTTGCCCCCGGCCGGGACGGCTTGCGGCGGTTGCGCGGAAACGATGCCGGAAAGCCGCTGGCCGCCATGATTCGTCGGAACCGACGATGTGTCCCGGCAAGCTCAATCCTATATTTTGTCCGATCCTTGACGTTTTGCCGAGATGGTCCCGTGCCCCCTGCCGAAATCGTGAACGCTCTGGAAACGGCGCTCGGTCATGGGGCGGTTATCTCCGGAACCGATATTGGCGAGAGATACATCGAGGACGTGCTGGGGAACAGGGGCGAGGCCCCGTTGGCGATTGTTCGCCCGCTGTCGACGCACGACGTCTCCCGGATATTGACGATCTGCCATGCACATGGCGCACCGGTCGTAACCCAGGGAGGCCGGACGGGACTTGCGCTGGGACAACTTCCGCGCAAGGACGAAGTCGTGCTCTCGCTGGAGCGGATGACGAAGATCGAGGTTATCGATGCCGACGCGGGCACCGCGACAGTTCAGGCGGGCGTCATCCTTCAGGCGTTGCAGGACGAGGTCGAGAAGGAAGGGCTGATGTTCCCGCTCGACCTGGGAGGGCGCGGCAGTTGCACGATCGGGGGCAATATCGCGACGAATGCCGGCGGCAATCGCGTCATCCGCTATGGCATGACCCGCGATCTGGTCGTCGGCATCGAGGCCGTGCTGGCGGACGGGACAATCCTCGACAGCCTTCGAACCGTGACCAAGAACAATACCGGCCCCGATCTCAAGCAATTGTTCATCGGCAGCGAGGGGATGCTCGGCGTGGTGACGCGCGCCGTGCTTCGCCTGGTGCCGAAGCCGACGGATCGGATCGTCGCGCTTTGTGCGGTCGATGATTTTGCCCAAGTGCGCGCGCTGCTCCGGCATTGTCGCGCGCGGCTCGGCGGCGATCTGACGGCCTTCGAGGTGATGTGGCGGTCATATTACTCCCGGGCCGTCGGGCTGGCCGGAAGTCCGCCGCCGATCGCGACCGACCATGCCTATCATATTCTGATCGAAGCTTCAGGGATGGACTCGCACCTGTTGCGGGACACCCTTGAACTTGCGCTTGGCGAAGCCAGCGACGGCGGGATGATTGCGGACGCGGTCGTCTCCCGGTCGAGCGCGGAGAACGATCGGCTGTGGCGTGTCCGCGATCTCGCGATCGAGACGTCGCGCTTGATCGCGCCGCTGGTGCCCTTCGATGTCAGCGTCGGCATCCGCGACATGGATGCGTTCGTGAACGATGTCGGCAAGGCGGTTCTCGATCTCGATCCGCGTTGCGAGATGCTGGTCTTCGGCCATGTCGGCGACGGAAATCTGCACTTCGCCATCCATAACCCGCCTGATCGGGATGAGCTTTTCGAGCAGATCGAGCATGTCGTCTATCAGTGCGTCGGGACCTATCGCGGTTCCGTGTCGGCCGAGCACGGAATCGGGTGGCTGAAGCGGGATTTTCTCAAATACACGCGAAGCCCGGCGGAGATTCAGACCATGCGGATGCTCAAGATGACCCTTGATCCAAAACGAATCCTCAACCGTAATCGTGTGATCGAAATCTGATGCGTCTCGTTATCTCATCCCCGGTCTCGAAGGCCTCGTTCGAGCGGAAACTGGGCGGCCTTGACGGCGTCGAGCTGACATGGGCGGAGCCCGCCGAGTTGCCGGCGTTGTCGCGATCCGCCGACGCCATCGTGATGGCGGGATTGTTTTATAACGACAAGTTGGCGCGCGCGCTCGACCAGCCGGACAATCCGTGCCGCTGGCTGCAACTCATCACCGCGGGTTACGAGCAGCTTGTCACGTTCGGCGTGCCGGCACGCATCACGGTGAGCACCGCCGGCTCGGTCTGGTCGCCGGTCGTCGCCGAGCAGGCGATGCTGTTGATGCTGGCGCTGGCGCGTCGCATGACCAAGGTCATCGCCGCGCAGGAGCGCCGCCAATGGGACAATACCATTCGCAAGGATATGGACATGATCGGCGGCGGCCGGCTCACGATCGTCGGAATGGGCAGCATCGGCAGCGAGCTTGCCAAGCGTGCGAAAGCGTTCGGCATGAGGATCACCGGCGTCAATCGCAGCGGTCGGCCGCATCCCGCCGCCGATCGGACGCTTCCGGTTCGGCAGTTGCGCGAAGCCCTGTCGGACGCCGATTTCGTCGCCGTCGCCGCGCCGCTGGCGTCCGATACGGTCGGGCTGATCGGCGCCGCCGAACTGGCCGCCTGTCCGCCGCATGCGGTGATCGTCAATGTCGGACGTGGGGCGGTGATCGACAGCGGAGCGCTGCTGCGCGCGTTGAACGACGGGGTGATCGCCGGAGCGGGTCTCGACGTGACCGACCCCGAGCCGCTCCCGCCGGAGAGCCCGTTCTGGACGATGCCCAACGTGATCGTCTCGCCTCACATCGGCGGCGCCGCCCCCGAACGATATTATGAACGCCTGGTCGATCATGTGCTCGCCAACACGCAGGCATGGATGGCGGGCGCGCCCATCTCCGATCGAGTCACAATTTAGGTGAAGCCGTGAATCCATTTCGTTCCGCCAAGGTCACCGAGGGTCGCAGCGCGGCGGCCGCGCGTTCGCTCTGGCGCGCCACCGGCATGACAGGGCAGGATTTCGGCAAGCCGATCATTGCGATCGCGAACTCGTTCACCCAGTTCGTGCCGGGTCACGTTCATCTCAAGGACCTCGGGCAACTGGTTGCGAGCGAGATTGCCGCCGCCGGCGGCGTCGGGCGCGAGTTCAACACCATTGCGGTGGATGACGGCATCGCGGCGGGTCACGACGGGATGCTCTACTCGCTGCCGTCGCGCGATCTGATCGCCGACTCGATCGAGTACATGGTCAACGCGCATTGCGCCGATGCGCTGGTCTGCATCTCGAATTGCGACAAGATCACGCCCGGCATGCTGAATGCCGCGTTGCGGCTGAATATCCCGACCGTGTTCGTGTCCGGCGGCCCCATGGAAGCCGGCCGGGTGCATGGCCGCTCGAACGAGCGGGTCAGCGTGGTCGAATCCTATGTGGCGATGAGCCGGCCCGGAATCGCGCCCGAGGAGGCGCTTGAGTATGAGGCCAATGCGTGCCCGACCTGCGGCTCGTGCTCGGGCATGTTCACCGCGAATTCGATGAACTGCCTGACCGAGGCGCTGGGTCTGGCGCTGCCGGGCAACGGATCGCTGCTGGCGACCCACGCCGATCGCGCCGAGTTGTTCCGCGAGGCGGGCCGCCTGATCGTGACGCTGGCGCGACGGTTCTATCACGACAAGGATGCATCGGTTCTGCCGCGCAACATTGCCTCGCGCGCCGCGTTCGAGAACGCGATGAGGATGGATGTGGCGATGGGGGCCTCGACCAATACGATTCTCCATCTGCTGGCCGCGGCGCGCGAAGCGAAGGTCGATTTCACCCTCGCCGATATCGATCGCGTCAGCCGAAATACGCCGCATCTCTGCAAGGTCTCGCCGTCCACGGCGAACTACTTCATGGAGGATGTCCATCGCGCCGGCGGCGTCTTCGGCATTCTCGGCGAACTCGACCGCCTTGGGTTGATTGACGGGAGCGTCGGCAGCGTTCACGCCCCGACGCTGGCGGATGCGCTGGGTCGCTGGGACGTGCGCCGGAACACGGATGAGGCGGTGCATCGCTTTTACGCCGCCGCGCCCGGCCATATCCGCACCAGTCAGGCGTTCTCGCAAGAGCGGCGGTTTGAGCAGTTGGATCTCGACAGGGCCTCCGGCTGCATCCGCGACGGCGTCAACGCTTATTCCAGGGATGGCGGATTGGCTGTCCTGTACGGGAATCTGGCGGAGGAGGGCTGCGTGATCAAATCGGGCGGCGTGCCGCCCGGCCTGCATCGGTTCAGCGGGCCCGCGATCGTGTTCGAGAGCGAGAACGAGGTGCGACTCGCGATCGAGAACGGCACCGTGAAGCCGGGGGACGCTGTCGTGGTGCGCTATGAAGGTCCGCGCGGTGGACCCGGCATGCAGGAGATGTCCAAACCCGCGGTGGTTCTCGCCGCGCAGGGACTGCAAACCAGTTGCGCGCTGATCACCGACGGCCGCTTTTCCGGAGCCAATTCAGGTCTGGTGATCGGCCATGTCTCGCCCGAAGCGGCGGCGGGCGGCGTGATCGGACTTGTCGAGGATGGCGACTGGATCGATATCGATTTGTCCGCGCGGACCATCGTGCTGCGGGTTGATGCGGAGACGCTGGCGGAAAGACGCCGGCGGATGGCGGAACGGGGCGATGCGGCCTGGAAGCCGAGGCAAGCACGGGAGCGCGCCGTCAGCCCGGCGCTGCGCATTTACGGGGCGCTCGCCACGTCGGCGTCAACCGGCGCGGTGCGCGATGAAACCCGGCTTCGTCTGCTTGAGGGGCTGAGCGTCGCGCAGCTCCCGACGCCCGCAATAAGTGGCTGATTTGACGGGCCGAACAGCATCGTCGCAAAGGTGACGAATTTTCGTCGGTTCCGACGATACCAACTCGACTCGCGCCCTCCTAGACTGAACAAAAAAGATGTGGGGCATGATCCAAGAGGGCGCGCCGAAAGAATGTCCAGTTTGTCACCCCTTCTGGGGATAACCAGTCTCGGTGTCCGCTTCGGCGGCATCGTCGCGCTTGACAACGTGTCCTTCGAGGTCGCGCGGGGATCGATCTGCGGTCTGATTGGCCCCAACGGCGCGGGCAAGACCACGCTTTTCAATTGCTTGAGCCGGCTTTACGAGCCGTCCGCCGGGCAGATTGCGTTTAACGGGCAGGATCTGCTGTCGCTTCATGTCCATGAGATCGCCTCGGCCGGAATCGGCCGGACGTTCCAGAACGTGGCGCTGTTCGACACGTTGACGGTTCGCGAGAACATCATGCTGGGCGGTCACTCCCAGACTCACAGCGGATTTCTGGCCAACGCTTTCATGTTGCCGCGCGTCAAGGTCGAGGAGGACATGCTGCATCAGCGCGCGTCCGAGGCCGCGCGGATCGCGGGACTGGAGGGGCGGGGCGAGCAGATCGTCGCCGATTTGCCGTTCGGATTCCGCAAGCGCGTCGAACTGGCGCGCGCCTTGATGGCGAATCCCAAACTTCTTCTGCTCGACGAACCGGCGGCGGGCCTCAATCACGAGGAGCTGACCGGCTTGCAGGAACTGATCCGCAAGCTGCGCGGCGACCTCGATCTGACCGTCCTGCTCGTCGAGCATCATATGCAGATCGTGATGTCGCTCTCCGACAAGGTGGTCGCGCTGAACTTCGGTCGCAAGATCGCCGATGGATCGCCCAAGGAGGTGCAGGAGAATCCGGACGTCATCGAAGCCTATCTGGGAGCGACAGAGTGACAGCCCCCCTGCTTCAGGTGCAGCAACTCGATGCCATGTACGGCAAGACGCAAGTGCTGCATTCGATCGATTTCGCGATCGAGAGCGGTCATATCACGGCCGTTCTCGGCGCCAACGGCGCCGGCAAGACCACCACGCTGAGGGCCATCAGCGGAATGGTGAAAACGCGCGGCAAGATCATTCTGGACGGTCGACAGATCGACAATCGCAAGACCGAGTCGATCACGCGCATGGGCGTCGCGCACGTTCCCGACAATCGCGGAACCTTCATTGATCTCACGGTCGAGGAAAATCTGCGCATGGGGGCCTATGTCCGCCGCGACCGCGATCGCGTCGCCGAGGACTTCGACATGGTCTACGGCTATTTCCCCAAGCTTGCGGAGCGCCGCAAGCAGCAGGCCGGGACCTTGTCCGGCGGCGAGCAGCAGATGCTGGCGATCAGCCGGGCGCTGATGCTGCGCCCCAAGCTGCTGCTGCTGGACGAGCCGTCGTTCGGGCTCGCTCCGCTCGTCGTCCGTGAGATTTTCGCCATCATGCGGCGGATCAACGAGCACGAGAAGGTCAGCATGTTGCTGGTTGAGCAGAACGCCAATCTTGCGCTGGATCTCGCCCACCATGCCTATCTGCTCGAATCCGGGCGGGTGAAAATGTCAGGGGAGGCCAGCGCGATCAAGAGCGACGAGTCGATCCGCCGTTCCTATCTGGGTTATTGATCATGCAGACTTTGATTCATCAAATCGTTGCGGGTCTGGCGACAGGTTGCATCTACGCCAGCATCGCGTTGGCCATTTCGATGGTCCACCAGTCGACGCATCAACTGAATTTCGCCCAGGGCGAGATGGCGATGTTTTCGACATTCATCGCATGGGCGCTGATGCAGGCGGGCCTGTCCTATTTTTCCGCGTTCGCGCTGACCGTCATCGTGTCGTTCGTGCTGGGAATGCTGATCGAGCGCTTCATCATCCGGCCCGTCGGGAAGACATCGCAGCTCTCGATGGTTGTCGTGGTGATCGGGCTTCTCCTGGTTTGCAACAGCTCGGCCGGCTGGATCTGGGGCTATGACGTGCGGCCGTTCCCGAGTCCATTCCCGGATGACATGCGGTTGCTCGGCGGATACGTCACCGCGCATGAAGCGGGCTCTTTCTGCATCACGATGGCGATGCTGATCGCGCTGTATCTGTTCTTCCGCTTCACGCCGCTCGGGCTGGCGATGCGGGCCGCGGCGCAGAACCCGGTTTCCAGCAGACTGGTCGGCGTGCGTGTCGATCTTCTGTTCGGGGTTGGCTGGGGGCTCGCGGCCGCCATCGGCGCGGTCGCGGGGATCACCGTCGCCCACGTCCTGTTCCTTGACGTGAACATGATGGCCGGCGCCGTTCTGTACGGATTTGCGGCCGCGCTGGTCGGCGGGATCGACAACCCGTGGGGCGCGATCGCCGGCGGCTTCCTGATCGGCGTGGTCGAGAATCTTCTGGGCGCTTACGTCGTCGGAAACGACCTGAAGCTGACGGTCGCGCTTTTGATCATCGTCGGTGTCTTGACGTTCAAGCCGGCTGGAATCTTCGGGGTCCAGCGCGTGCGGAGGGTGTGATGGTCGATGTGGCCGATACGATGCCGGTCGCGGATGCCGGACACACGAAGCGGGTCAGCTTCAGCGAAAAGTGGGCGTGGCTGCCGGTTCTCGTCATTGCGGTCTGTCTGCCGTTCCTTGTGAGCGACTACCGGCTGTTTCAGGGCACCTTGACCCTGAACTACGCGCTCGTTCTGTTCGGTCTGACGATCCTGACGGGATACAGCGGCCAGATTTCACTCGGCCATGGCGCGTTCTACGCCTTGGGCGCCTATATCACGGCCATTCTGATTACACGGTTTGATGTTCCCTATTGGGCGACGTTGCCGGTGTCGGCCGTTGTCTGCCTCGCGGTCGGCTTCGTATTCGGCCGTCCCGCCCTGCGCCTGGAAGGTCACTACCTCGCGCTCGCCACGTTCGCGCTTGCGGTCGCCACGCCGCAATTCCTGAAGCACAAGGTGCTGCAACCTTACACGGGCGGCGTTGGCGGCATTCTGTTCACAAAGCCGGAGGCGCCGTTCGATCTTCCGATCTCCGCCGATGCCTGGATCTACTGGTTCACGCTGTTCGTCACCGCGATCCTGTTCGTGATCGGCCGCAATCTGTTGAAGGGTCGTATCGGACGGGCGCTGCTGGCGATCCGCGATCATCCGACGGCGGCGCGCGCGATGGGGGTCGACAGCGCATTCTTCAAGTCGATGGCCTTCGCGGTGAGTGCGCTGTTCGCCGGCGTCGCCGGTTCGCTGGGCGCGATTTCGGTTCAGTTCGTCGCTCCGGACAGCTTCTATCCGCTGCTGTCGATCATGTTCCTGGTCGGAGCCGTGATCGGCGGGCTGCATTCGTGGTGGGGCCCGCTGTTCGGCGCGATGTTTCTCCAGTTCATTCCCAACATCACCGACGACATGTCCAAGTCGGCCTCCTGGGCGATCTATGGCGTGCTGATGATTCTCAGCGTCTTCTTGATGCGGGACGGCATTGCCGGCGCCATAAACCGACTATGGGGCGTGCTCCGCCGGATAGCTGGCGCGCGCGCCTGACGGGGCCGCGCCGCGCGACGGACGATCGATTGAGTAACTGAAACGCTTGTAGCGAGGGAGGATAGTGTGAACAGAAAGATGACGGTTCTGACGGTGGCGCTGAGTCTGGCGTTCGCCGGACAGGCATTGGCGCAGAAAAAATACCCCCCGGGGATTACCGACACCGAAATCAAGGTCGGGCAGACCTCGCCCTTGAGCGGACCAGCCTCTGCTTACGGCACCATACCGAAAGTTCAGATGGCGTACTTCAAGATGCTCAACGAGCAGGGGGGCATCAACGGCCGCAAGATCAATCTGATCGCGCTGGACGATGCCTACAGCCCGCCGAAAACGGTGGAGCAGGTGCGCCGTCTCGTCGAGAAGGATCAGGTCGCGTTCATCTTCAACATTCTCGGCACGGCGCCGAACATCTCGGTTCGAAAGTATCTGAACAGCAAGAAAATTCCGCAGCTCTTTACGGCCGCCGGCGCTTCGACCTTCGGCAATTACAAGGAGTATCCGTGGACCATCGTTCTTCAGCCGTCCTATAAGGACGAAGCCAGGATCTATGTGGAATATCTGAAGAAGAACAAGCCGGACGCCAAGGTCGCGCTGTTCACCGGCAATGACGATGCCGGCAAGGATTACGTCGACGGCATCAAGGAAGCGATGGGCCCCGAACTGGCCAAGAAGATGATCGTGGCGGAAGCGACGTTCGAATCGACCGACCCGACCGTCGATTCACAGGTGATTTCGCTGCAAGCATCCGGCGCCGACACGCTTTTCGTCCATGCGGTGTCGAAGTGGGCGTCGATGACGATCCGCAAGGTCTACGACATCGGCTGGAAGCCGCTGTTCATCCTCTCGGCGACCGGCACGTCGGTGTCCGGCGTTCTGGCTCCCGCCGGCCTGGAGAAGGCGAAGGGGATCATCACCGCGTACTACCTGAAGGATCCCAATGATCCGCAGTGGGCCAATGATCAGGGCTACAAGGACTGGCTCGCCTTCATGAAAAAGTACTACCCCGAGGGCAGCACGGGCGACCAGCTGAATGTCTACGGCTACACCATGGCCCAGGCGCTGGTGCAAACGCTCAAGCAGTGCGGCGACGATCTGTCGCGCGAGAACATCATGAAGCAGGCGGCCAACCTCGATATCGCGCTGCCCATGCTGTTGCCGGGAATCAAGATCAAGACCGGGCCGACCGACTATTACGGCGTGCAGGCTCAACGGATGATGCGCTTCAACGGGCAGACCTGGGAATTGTTCGGCGATATCATCGGCGAGAACTAGACCCTTCGCGGCGGCCGGCTCTGTCGAGAGAGCCGGCCGTTGCCTCCATCGAGCGTTCAACCCCGAGAGCATTGGCTTGCGCGGGGTTGATTTGCGTGGCCCGCCGGGCTCCTGCTTGGATCAAATCATGGCATCGTCGCTGCAACCCTCCACCATCGAAGACTATCGCGAACTCGCGCGAAAGCGGCTGCCGCGCCAGTTGTTCGAATTCGTCGATGGCGGATCATTCGCCGAGGAGACGCTCGCCGCGAACCGGCGTGATTTTGCCAACGTGCATCTTCGCCAGCGGGTGCTGCGTGGCGGCGGCGACATCGACCTTGCGACCAGCGTGCTCGGCGAGCGGTGGGCGATGCCGGTTGGCCTTGCGCCGGTCGGTCTTGCCGGCCTGATGCGGCGGCGCGGGGAAGTGCAGGCCCTTCGGGCGGCCCAGCAGGCCGGCGTCCAGTTCTGCCTCAGCACGGCGGCGCTGTGCTCGATCGAGGAGGTCAAGGCGGCCGCGGCGTCGCCGTTCTGGTTCCAGCTATACGTGATGCGGGATCGCGGCTTCGTCTCCGAGCTGATCGCGCGCGCCCGGCGCGCGGGCTGCACGGCGCTGGTGCTGACGGTCGATCTGGCGGTCGGCGGATTGCGCCACCGCGATGTGCAGACCGGCATGACCGGAGGTCTTTCGACGTTCGGAAACGCGCGGGTGGTTCTGGACTATGCGCGGCGTCTCGGCTGGCTGTGGGATGTGGCGCTGCAAGGCCGTCCGCACCTGTTCGGCAATCTCGCGGCCGCGATTCCGGACGCGAAGCGGCTGAGCGACTTCTATGAATTCGCGGCGAAGAACTGGTGTCCGTCGATGGATTGGGACGATGTCGAATGGATCCGCGCGCAATGGGACGGTCCTCTGATTATCAAGGGCATTCTCGATCCGGAGGACGCGGCGCTGGCGGTGAAAGCCGGCGTGCAGGCGATCGTCGTCTCCAATCACGGCGGCCGTCAGCTCGACGGCGTGTCGTCGACGATCGACGCGCTGCCGGCGCTGGTGGATACGATCGAGGGCCGAGCCGAAATCCTTCTCGATGGTGGCGTGCGCAACGGGATCGACGTGGTGCGTGCGATGGCGCTCGGCGCCCGGGCGTGTCTTGTCGGCCGGCCGTGGGCGCTGGCGCTGGCGGCGTCGGGAGAGCAGGGCGTGGCCCGTATGTTGAGCACTTTCAAGCGCGAGCTTGAGACGGTGCTGGTGCTGTCCGGCCTCCGATCGGTGAAGCAGATCGACAGAACCACGCTCGCGGCGTCTTGAGGAAAGGAATCGATAATGCCTTTCGCCATGAGAGTGCATCGCACCGGCGGCCCCGACGTCATGCAGTGGGAGCCGGTGGAAGTGTCGGAGCCGGGACCGCGCCAGGTTCGACTGCGGCACACCGCAATCGGTCTGAATTTTCTCGATACCTACTTTCGATCCGGTCTCTATCCGCTTCCCTTGCCGTTCATTCCGGGCGCGGAAGCCGCCGGCGTGATCGAGGCGGTGGGATCCGATGTCGTCGGCTTTTCGCGCGGCGATCGCGTGGCCTACGCCGGCGCGACGGGGGCCTATGCCGAGCAGCGCGTCATCGACGCCGATGCGCTGGTCGGATTGCCGGACGGGATCGACGATCGGATCGCCGCCGCCGTGCTGCTTCAGGGCGTGACCGCGCGCTTTCTCGTCAAGGAGGTTCGCCCCGTCACGAATGGCGAGTTCATTCTCGTTCATGCCGCCGCCGGCGGCGTTGGCGGTCTGCTATGCCAATGGGCGCGCGCGCTTGGCGCACGGCCGATCGGCACGGTGTCGTCGTCCGCCAAGGCCGAGGTCGCGGTGCAAAACGGCTGCGAGCATGTCATCATCACGACCGAACAGGATTTCGCCGTCCGCGTGAATGAGATCACCGCCGGGCGAAAACTCGGTGTCGTGTTCGATTCGGTGGGCCGCGATACGTTCGCGGGGTCGCTCGATTGCCTCCGGCCGCGCGGAATGATGGTGGTGTACGGGCAGTCCTCCGGGGTCATCGCGCCGCTGGAAATCAACCTGCTGGCCCGCAAGGGATCGCTGGTTCTCACGCGGCCGGTGATGCCGGACTTCGTTGGGACGCGGGCGCAAATGGCGGAGGCGGCGGCCGATCTGTTCGACGCCATTCAAAAAGGGTTGTTGACGGTGCGGATCGGACAAATGAGGCCGTTGACCGAAGCCGCCGATGCTCATCGCGACCTCGAGAACCGCCGCACCATCGGTTCGACGGTTTTTACGCTATAGCGTCGTCAGCCGCGCGGAGCGGTTTTCTTCGGATCGGTCTCGAATGCCGACGATCTCGCGCCGGCCGCCCAGGCGATGGACCGTTGCTTTTCCAGAGCTTGCCCTTCCGCGAAACTCATTCCCAGGCCGTCATCGATCAGCCTTTTATAGGCGATCAGCATGTCAGGACGCGCGTCGAGCATCTGGCGCGCCAGCGCCAATGACTGCGGAAGCAGATCGTCCGGCTCGACCACGCGATTGACGAGCCCCCATGCCAGCGCCTCCGCCGCGTCGAGAAAGCGACCGGTCAGCGACAGTTCCTTGGCCCGCAGCGGGCCGATGAGGCGGGGCAGACGCTGCGATAGCCCCCATCCCGGAAGAACGCCGACCCGGACGTGAGTGTCGGCGAAGCGCGCCTGCGTCGAGGCGATCAGAACGTCGCAGGCCAGCGCCAGCTCGAATCCGCCGGTCATGGCAACGCCGTTGATCGCGCCGATCACCGGGCCGGAGAACCGCGCCATGGCGGCGAGCGGGTCGTCGGACGGCTGAGGGATGACAAGGCTGGCCGCATCGGGATGGCTGCCGATCTCCTTCAGGTCAAGGCCGGCGGAGAAAGCGCGCCCCGCGCCGGTCAGGATCACCACCCGCACGTCCGGGTCCTTTTCGAGATCGTCGAAGGCTGTGGCCAGCGCGCGTCGCAATTCCAGCGACATGGCGTTCATCGCCGATGGCCGGTTCAGGGTGAGGCGCGCGCAACCCGGAACGGGGCGATCCGAAATCAGGACATCCGAAGGCGTCATGTCAGATCCATCGTCACGGAGCCGAGCGCACCGAAATCCGCGACAAAGCGGCCGCCGCCGGGGCTCGGATAGGGGGCAATACAGCTTCCGGTGCTGACCAGCGTTCCGGCGCGAAGGATTTCTCCGCGCTGGCGCAGGCTTGAGACAAGCATTCCGAGCGCGCGCAGCGGATCGCCGAGCACCACCGCGCCGGATCCCTCGCGGATGACCTCGTCGTCCTTCCGAAGCGTGATCGGCAGCGCCACCAGATCGATCTCCCGCCACCCCGCGGCGCTCTTGCCGCGAATCCACGCGCCGGCGTAGCCGTTGTCGCTGATGATCGCGGCCGCGCCCATTTGCTGCCAATCGTGCAGCCGGCTGTCGGCGATTTCGATCGCGGGAAACACGCTGTCGATCGCTGCGATCAGATCGTCGCGTGTCGGCACGCTGTCTCCCGCGCCGAGGTCGCGGCCGATGCGGACGCCGATCTCGGTTTCGATGATGCAGGCGATGAAGTCGGCGCGGCGCAGGTTGGCGGGCGATTCATAGGTCCGTGACGAAAAGATCGGCCCAACGAATGGACTGTCGAGATTGAGCCTTGCGAGAATCGGCTCCGTGGTCCCGCCAAGCTTGAAGCCGACGATCTCGCCGCCGATCTCGGCGAGAACGCGCTGGTTGTTTTCAGCCTGGATCTGGTAAGCATCCTGAACCGGGCAGACAGAGAGGTTCGGATCGGCGAGGATCGGCCGGCGGTCGCGGCGCGCGTCCGCCAGCGCGTCGAGCCATCGCGCGCGCCACGTCGCGGATGGAGGTGGCGGCGACGTTTGATGATCGGACATTTCGTTTCAATCCAGCATCGAGAGGTCGCGCACGGCGCCCTTGTCGGCCGATGTTACGAGAAGGCCATAGGCTTTCAAGGCGGCCGAAATCTTCCGGTCGCGCTTGCCGGGACGATAGGCCGCCGCGCCTTTTGCCTCCATTTGCCGGCGACGCGCATCGAGTTCAGCTTCCGTGATTTTGAGATGGATGCGTCGCTCGGGAATATCGATTTCGATGGAGTCGCCATCCTGAACCAGCGCGATCATGCCTTTCGCCGCCGCTTCGGGCGAGATGTGCCCCACCGACAGCCCGGCGCTCCCACCCGAGAAACGGCCATCCGTTATCAAGGCGCAGGTGCGGTCCAGCCCACGGGCCTTCAGAAGGCTGGTGGGCTTGAGCATTTCCTGCATGCCGGGTCCGCCTTTCGGCCCCTCGTAACGAATGACGACAACGTCTCCGTGCCGGACCCGGTTGTTCATGATTCCGGTGGCGGCGTCGTTCTCGCTCTCGAACACCACGGCGCGGCCGGAGAATTTCAGAATGGACTCGTCAACGCCGGCCGTCTTGATGACGCAGCCGTCGGGAGCGAGATTCCCGAACAGGACGGCGAGGCCGCCATCCTGCGAATAGGCGTGCGCGCCATCGCGGACGCAACCGTTCTCACGGTCGAGATCGAGCGTGTCCCAGCGCTCGGCTTGCGAGAACGCGGTCTGCGACGGCGCGCCGCCTGGCGCGGCGCGGTAGAACGTCTTGATCTTGTCGCTGGGGCTGCGGCGAATGTCCCAGCGGTTCAGCGCAGCCTCCAGCGAGTCGGAATGAACGCTGTGCAGCGAGGTATCGATCAGGCCGAGCCGGTCGAGTTCACCCATCAGCCCCATGATGCCGCCGGCGCGATGAACGTCCTCGACGTGCCACAACGGCGTTGACGGCGAGAGCTTGGAGAGGTGCGGCGTGGTGCGGGAAATCCGGTCGATGTCGTCGAGCTTGAAATCCACGCCGCCTTCGTGCGCCGCCGCCAGCAGGTGCAGGACCGTGTTGGTCGATCCGCCCATGGCGACGTCGAGTTTCATCGCGTTCTCGAACGCCGCGCGGGTGGCGATGCCGCGCGGCAGAATCCGCGCGTCGCCCTCGCCGTAGTAGCGGCGGCACAGATCGACGATCAGCCGGCCGGCGGAAAGGAACAACTCCCGCCGGTCGGCGTGGGTCGCCAGAACCGTGCCGTTGCCCGGCAGCGCGAGGCCCAGCGCCTCGGTCAGGCAGTTCATGGAGTTGGCGGTGTACATGCCCGAGCACGAGCCGCAGGTCGGGCAGGCGGCGCGTTCCAGCACCATGACATCGGCCTCGGCGACGGTCGGATCGCCCGAGGCCACGAGCGCGGTGACGCCGTCGATCTTGACCGATTTGCCGTCGCGCTGGACTTTTCCCGATTCCATCGGCCCGCCGGAGACGAACACGGTCGGGATGTTGAGACGCATCGCCGCCATCAGCATGCCGGGCGTGATCTTGTCGCAGTTGGAGATGCACACCAGCGCGTCGGCGCAGTGACCGTTGACCATGTATTCGATCGAATCGGCGATCAGGTCGCGCGAGGGCAGCGAATACAGCATGCCGTCGTGCCCCATCGCGATGCCGTCGTCGACCGCGATGGTGTTGAACTCGCGCGCGATGCCGCCGCAGGCTTCGATCTCGTTGGCGACGAGTTGGCCGATGTCCTTGAGATGAACGTGCCCCGGCACGAACTGGGTATAGGAGTTTGCGACGGCGATGATCGGCTTCTGGAAATCGCCGTCCTTCATTCCGGTTGCCCGCCACAGCATCCGCGCCAGGGTGGCGTTGCGTCCTTGCGTCACCTTGGCGGATCGTAGATTGCCCATGATTGCCTCCCGTATTTTATGTCTGTCCGGCATGACGGACGGCTGTCCGTCGCGCCGCTTTATCATAACGCTCTGGAGATCACCTCTTTCATAATCTCGTTGGCGCCGCCATAGATGCGTTGAATGCGCGCGTCGGCATACATTCGCGCGATCAGATATTCGTTCATGAAGCCGTAGCCGCCATGGAGCTGAAGGCATTCATCGATCACCTTGCCCTGCTGTTCGGAAGCCCACAGCTTGACCATCGACGCCGTGGTCGCATCGAGCGTGCCGGCGACGAGCTTCTCGATGCAGGAATCCACGAAGCTGCGGGCGACCTTGGCGATGGTCGCAAGTTCGGCCAGCTTGTGCCGGGTGGTCTGGAATTCGGCGATCGGTTTGCCGAAAGCCTCGCGCTGGCGCACATAGGCCAGGGTCGCCTCGAGAGCGCCTTCCATCGCGGCCGCCGCCATGACGCCGATAATCGTCCGCTCATAGGGAAGGTCGGACATCAGTTGGTAGAAGCCGCGCCCTTCGACCTCTCCGAGCAGGTTCGAGACCGGGACCTCGACATTGTCGAAGAACAGTTCCGAGGTGTCCTGAGCCTTCAGCCCGAGCTTGTCGAGGACCCGCCCGACGCGGTAGCCCTCGGTATCTTTCGTCTCCACGATCACGATCGACGTGCCGCTGGCGCGCTCCGCCGGATTGGTCTTCGCCACGACAAGAACAAGACCCGCGAGATAGCCGTTGGTGATGAATGTTTTCGAGCCGTTGATGACATATTTGTCGCCCCGCCGTTCGGCGCGGGTCCGTATGGCCTGCAAATCCGAGCCGGTGCTGGGCTCGGTCATGGCGATCGCGCCGATCAGCTCACCGCGCGCCATGCGAGGCAGATAGGCCCGCTTCTGCGCTTCAGTGCCGTGATTGAGAAGGTAGTGCGCGACGATGCTGTGGACGGACGGGCTCATGCCGGTCAAGCCGCGCCGGGCCATCGCGTCGTAGAATACCGCCTCGTGCCGGAAATCGCCGCCGCCCCCGCCGTATTCGACGGGAATATCCGAGCAGAGCAGGCCGAGTTCTCCGGCTCTCAGCCACAGCTCATGCCCGACGTTGCCCCGTTTGCGTGCGGCCTCATCCTCAGGGAGCATCTCGGTATCGACGAAGCGGGTCACGGTCTCGCGATAGATCGCAAGATCGGCGTCCATCCAGGACGGCTGAAAATCGATCGTCAAGCAAGTCTCCTCAAAATGTCGGACCGGTCGGCATCGCGTCGTCCGAAATCAGGCCGTGGCGCGTCGCGAGCGGTGATCACCGTCCTGGGCTTCGACGCCCCATTCCCGCAGGATTTCGTTCCTGTCGTTCGTCGCGGGACGCGCGGAACGTGGTTTGTCCGCCGGCGTGCGGCTGAAGCGCGGCGCGGGAGCCGGCTGGACCACGTCGTCGATCGTGACGAATGTTTCGCGCGCACGGTTGTGCGGGTGCATCGGCGCCTCGTCCCAGTCCAGCACCGGCGCGAAGCAGGCGTCGGTGCCTTCGAGAATCTGGCACCACTCCTGCCGCGTCCGGGTTCGAAAAACGTCGGCCAGCCGCAGCTTCAGCATCGGCCAAAGCCGCGAATCCGTTTGCTGATTGAACAGCGGATCGTCGATGCCGCACCGCTCGCGCAGGATCGTGTAGAATTGCGGTTCGATGGCGCCGATGGCGATGTATCGGCCGTCGGCGCAAGCATAGGTGCCGTAGAAATGCGCCCCGCCATCCAGCAGGTTTTCGCCGCGCTGATTGGTCCATTGGCCGGCGGCCTTCATTCCGTACATCATGGCCGACAGCAGCGCCGCTCCATCGGTCATGGCGGCATCGACGACCTGTCCGCGCCCGGATATCCGCGCCTCAAGCAAGGCGCAGGCGACGCCGAAGGCGATCAGCATGCCGCCGCCGCCGAAGTTGCCAAGGTAGTTCAGCGGTACGCGGGGAGCCTCGCCGGATTGGCCGATGGCGTGAAGCGCGCCGCTGAGGGCGACGAAGTTGATATCGTTTCCCGCGGTGTGAGAAAGCGGCCCGGCTTGTCCCCAACCGGTCACGCGGGCGAAGACAAGGCGAGGATTGCGCGCAAGACATTGATCCGGGCCGAGCCCCAGCCGCTCCATCACGCCGGGTCGGAACCCTTCGATCAACGCATCGGCTTGCTCGATCAGTTGCAGAAGAACGGCGACGGCTTCGTGCTCGCGCAAGTCGAGCGACAGGGTGCGTCGGCCGCGTCGAAGCACGTCGAACTGCGGGGCAGGATTATCGGTCGCCTCCGATGGCCGCTCGATACGCAGAACCTGGGCACCCATATCGGCGAACAGCATGGAGGCGAAAGGGGCCGATCCTTTTCCGGCCATCTCGATAATTTTAATCCCATGCAACGGGCCGGGCATTCCTGTCTCCTCGCTTCATCCCGACGGCTCAAGATGAATGGCGCACGCTGAAATGATGACATGGCTGGCGGGGCAAAGGATCGTCCGAAGCGACGATTTACTGCAATACCAGCGACGCCGGTTCAGGCGGCTTGTCGGATCTATTTCGGAACCGGCGCGATAACCGGCAAGCTGTTGAGTACGCAATACGACCGGTTCAGCGCGCAAGGTTGCGCGAGATGAAGCTTTCATTGAAGGACAGTCCGTGGCCGGGCCGCTCGCTCAGCAGCAGTTCGCCGTTCTCCAGCACCGGTGCGCCGTCGAACAGATCGGCGCTCCAGGGCATGCCTTCGACGATCAGACCATTGGGAATAGCCGCGATCAGGGATGCGAAGATCTCGGGAATCAAGTGGCTGGCGACGGGCACGCCGAAAGTCTCGGCCATGGCGGCCACTTTGCGGAAAGGCGTGATACCGCCGACACGCATCAGGTCCACCATCAGGATGTCCACCGCGCGCGCCTGAAGCAGACGCAGCAGCGGCGCGACGCCGTAGTGATACTCGCCGGCGCAGACCGGCATGTCCAGCGCGGCGGCGACGGCGGCCTGACCATCCACGTCGTGCATGGCCACCGGATCCTCAAGCCAGAACAGTTCCAGTTCCTCCAGCGCGCGGCCGGCGCGGATCGCGCGTGACGGTTGCCAGGTCTGGTTGATGTCGAGCATCAGGTCGATGTCAGGGCCGATCACCTCGCGGATTTCGCGCACGTAGTCCACCAGCGCGGGGATGCGCGCGTGGCGCTGGGTGCCGGGGCGCATCTTCATCGCACGGTAGCCGAGACGCAGGTTGGTCTCCGCGGCTTGTTTCAGACTGTCGATGTCGGGAGAAATCAAGCCGCCGCTTTCGTACACGCGGGCGCGGTCCGCGTGGCCGCCGAGCAGGCGCCACAGCGGCTGGCCGGCATCCTTGCCGACGATATCCCAGACCGCGACGTCGAGCGCGCAGGCGGCGATGTTGAGCAGACCCCCGGGGCCGATCCAGTTGGCCGGGTACATCATGCGGGCGCTGATGGCCTCGGTGCGGCGGGGGTCCATGCCGATCAACAGTTCGCCGAGTTCCGCCATCAGCGTGGCCAGCGAGCCCGTATGTTCCGGCATCAGGGTGATGGCGTGGCCGATGCCTTCGATACCGGCGTCGGTGTTCACCCGCGCGATGACGGCGGGCAAATCCCACTTGCCCTCGACTTCGAAGCTCTTCGGCATCACGCGCGGGATGAGGACGGTTCGAATATCGACCTGTGTGATTTTCATGGTGTCCTCAGGCCGCCTGCCGCGCCGATTCCGGAACGGGCTTGGCGACCGGCAGGCCGTCAAGCGCCGGATCGATCCCGAGACTGATGCATCGCGCCTGAACTTCGGCGACGTAGTCCTCGACGTTGCGCAGCTTGACGTCCTCGTAGCCGCGGATCATGTCCGGCAGCGCGGCGATCCTGGCGATCTGGTCGTAGTTGGCCGCGGTCAACCGGTGGCCGAGCGAGTCGAGCAGGGTGGTGTAGTGCGCCAGCAGCGCGCGCTCCAGCGCCCTGATCCGGGTGCGGCCGAACAGATCGAGCGGCGTGCCGCGCGTCCATTTGGCCCAGCGCAGAAGCTTCAGGGCCGGGGTGAACCAGGAGCCAAGCTGAACCTTGTTGCGGACGCCCAGTTTGCGCAAAAAGGTCGGATGGAGATGCCATGTCACCTTCGCGCCGGGGCCGAAGGCGTTTTTCAAGCGCGCCTGCGCGGCGTCGTCGAGCAGCAGCCGCGCGACTTCATACTCGTCCTTGCAGGCCATCAACTTGTAGAGGTTCTTGGCAGCCGCGACCGACAGGGCCGTCCGGCCGCCGCTGACGTTCTTTTCCGCTGCACGAATCCTGCCGATCGACGCCACGTATTTTTCCGCAAGGGCGGCGTTCTGGAACGCGATCAATTCGGGGACGCGCCATTCGAGCGCCGCGCGCAATTCATCCGTGGCGTCGATGCGGGCAATGAGGTCGCGGGCTTCGGTGGTCAGGACAGGCGCGGGGCGATGGTCGGCATCGGCCGCGGTCTCCGGCATCATCGCCTCGACGCGGGCGCGATCGCTGACCAGAAGGCGGCCCCAGCGGAACGCCTCGATATTCATGTCGATCGCGGTTCCATTGAGGCGGATCGCGTCCTCGATCGCCGCCGCCGGAATCGGCAATGCGCCGGCCTGAAAAGCCACCCCGACCAGCAGCAGGTTGCTCGCCATGTGATCGCCGAGCAGCGCTTCGGCAACGCGCTGCGCGTCGATAAAGATGTTGTCCTTTGAGCGGGTCGATCCGTTGATCGTCGAACGGAGCTGGTCCATGGCCGGATAGTGCCGGGACTTGTTCGACACCATCTCGCCGGTCGGAACCTTGGTGGTCGAGACCACGGCGACGGTGCGATCCGACGACGTCAACGCGATATTCGATGCGCTCACGCCGACCAGCGGATCGAACACCAGATAGAGGTCGGCGCTGCTGGTGCCGACCGTCGGGGCATTTTCGAGGCCGCTCGGCAGGACCTTGAGATGGGATATCACCGGCCCCGCCTTCTGGCTCGAACCGGTGTGGTCGTAGGTCTGCACGTTCTGGCCGCTCAGGAACGCGGCGGTGCCCAGAATCTGGTTGACGGTGACGACGCCGGTTCCGCCGATTCCCATCAGGCAGATGGAAAACAGATCGGACGGCACAATCGGCGTCGGGTCAGGCAGCACGGCGTCGGCGGGAAACGCCACCCGTCGCGGTTTCACGTTGCGGCGGGGCGCTTCCACCGGCTCGACAGTCGCGAAGGAGGGGCAGTCTCCTTTGATGCACGACAGGTCCTGGTTGCAGGACGATTGATGGATCTGGGTCTTGCGGCCGAATTCGGTTTCGATCGGCTGCACGCTGAGGCAGTTGGACTTGACGCCGCAGTCGCCGCATCCTTCACAGACCCGCTCATTGATGAAGGCGAAGCGCGGCTTGTATTCCATCTTGCCGCGTTTGCGCAGCCGGCGCTTCTCGGTGGCGCATTGCTGATCGTGCAACAGCACGGTGACGCCGGAGATGCCGGCCAGTTCCTTCTCGGCCTCGATCAATCGATCGCGGTGCCAGACGTCGGCGCTGCCGACCTTGCCGCCCTGATAGCGCTCGGGTTCGTCGGTCGTGATGATGATGCGCTTGACGCCTTCCGCCTCAAGCATCTTGACCATGTTGGGAACGGTCATGCCGCCGAGAATGTGCTGGCCGCCGGTCATGGCGACGGTCGAGTTGTAAAGCAGCTTGTAGGTGACGTTGGTGTTGGTCGAGATCGCGAAACGGATCGCCAGGCTGCCCGAATGGGCGAAGGTGCCGTCGCCGAGATTCTGGAAGAAATGATTGGTGTCGGTGAATGGCGAGAGCCCGACCCATTGCGCGCCTTCGCCGCCCATCTGGGTATAGCCCGTCACCTCGCCGTGGCCGGGACCCATCCACAGGGCCATGATATGGCAGCCGATACCGGCGCCGACGATGGCGCCGTCGGGGAGTTTCAGGCTGGTATTGTGCGGGCAGCCCGAACAGAAATACGGCGTGCGCGCGGCGATCGGCGCGACGGGCGGCGCTTTGGGGACGGCGAGCAGTTGACGGCGTCGGTCGGCCTGCGCGTTGCGCACGCGATCTCCCAGTCTCTGGAACAAAGCCCGCGCGATGGCATCCGCCGACAGTTCACCATGCGAGGGAAGGAGAATCTGACCGGATTCGTCGGTCTTGCCGACGATCCGTGGCCGGTGCGGCGAGTTGTAGAGAAGTTCCTTGATGAACAATTCGAGGAACGGCCGCTTGTCCTCGATGACGAAGATTTCGTCGAGCCCTTCGGCGAACTCCTCGACGATGGTCGGTTCGACCGGGTAGAGCATTCCCATCTTGAGGATAGCGATGCCCGCATCACGCAGCCGGGCCTCGTCAAGACCAAGGTCCAGCAGCGCCTGCCGCACGTCGAAATAGGTCTTGCCGCCGGTGATGATGCCGATTTTGGCGTTCGGCGGACGAACCACGATCCGGTTGAGGTTGTTGAGCGCGGCATAGCGCCGAGCGATCTCCAACTGTCCATGGACGATCCGGCGTTCACCCTCGATCAGCGGAGGGCCGGCCTCGTTGGGGCGGACCGTCGGGCGCAGGATGCTGCCGTCATAGGTGACCTCGGGAAAGATCGGGACCACGCGATCCGGGCCGACCACGGCGAGCGCGGCGCTGTCGGCGACGTCGGTGACGAACTTGAAACCGACCCACAATCCGGACGCGCGGGACAGGGCATAGCCGTGAAGGCCGAAGTCCAGCACGTCCTGAATGTTGCCGGGAGCCAGAATCGGCATGAAGAACTTGTAGAAGGCCGCGTTCGAGTCGCTCGGGAAGATGGTCGATCTGGCGTGCGGATCGTCGCCCGCGACAACCAGCACGCCGCCGTGGCGCGCGGTTCCGCGAAAATTGTGGTGATGAAGCGCGTCCCCGGTGCGATCGACGCCGGGCGCTTTTCCGAACCACATGGCGAACACGCCATCGTATTTGGCGCCGGGAACCTGATGAAGTGTTTGGGTGCCGAACGCCGCCGTGGCGGCGAGTTCTTCATTCAATCCGGGACGGTGGACGATGTGATGCTCGTCGAGCAGCTTTCTGTTGCGATCCATCTCGGCATCGACACCGCCGACCGGCGAGCCGGGATAGCCGCAGACGAAGCCGGCCGTGTTGAGCCCGTTGCGTTGGTCGTGCCGGCGCTGATCCAGCATCAGGCGCAGCAGCGCCTGCATCCCGTTCAGGTAGACGGGCCCCCTTTCCTGCGTGAACTTGCTGTCGAGCGTGAACGGGATCGGCGGTACAACAGGCGCATTCATGGCGGGTCCCCGGACGGGCGCATTATGCCGGACAATTTAGATCGATAGTCGCCGCGATTCGTCGTCGGAACCGACGATTTCTCCGGTTGAGAACTGTGGCAGGTTCGCGCCAGCGCTGGCACGCAGAAACCTCGACCGATCGAGGTCGCCGCCGATTTCCGGAGACGCCGCAGAGACCGCGCTGGGAGAAACAGAGGCCGACGACTGGCCTGTTGGCGTCAGCCATGCGCGGCGGGGGATATCGCCTTTGCACCGGCTTCGATTCGGACGCCTGATGGTCTGTCTGACGGTTCTCACAATATAGAAAGGGCGCGGCATGGCGATGCAGAATATGGCGTTGCGGGATGTGACGCTGGCGGACAAGTACGAACAGGCCTCCGGCCGGGTCTACATTTCCGGAATCCAGGCCCTGGTTCGCCTGCCGATGATGCAGCGCGAGCGCGACAGCGCCGCCGGCCTCAACACGGCGGGTTTCATTTCGGGGTATCGCGGCTCGCCGCTCGGTGCGCTCGACCTTGAACTGTGGCGCGCGCAGGCGCTGCTGAAGCGCAACGGCATTACGTTTCAGCCCGGGTTGAACGAAGATCTCGCGGCCACCAGTGTCTGGGGGAGCCAGCAGGTCGCGCTTCATCCGGCCAAAGTGCAGGGCGCGTTCGCCATCTGGTATGGCAAGGGGCCGGGCCTCGACCGCACCATGGATGTATTCAAACACGCCAACATGGCCGGGACCGCCCGCCACGGCGGCGTGCTCGCCATCGCCGGCGACGATCACGGGTGCCAGTCCTCGACTCTTCCGCATCAAAGCGAGCAATTGTTCGAAGCCGCCTTGATGCCGATCCTCAACCCGGCGAATGTTCAGGAATACATCGATTTCGGCCTGCTCGGCTTCGCGCTGTCACGCTATTCGGGGTGCTGGGTCGGCTTCAAGGCGATCGCCGAAACGGTTGAAAGCGCGGCATCGGTCGAAATCGACAATTCGCGGATCATCATCAACACCCCGACCGATTTCGCGATGCCGCCCGGCGGATTGAATATCCGCTGGCCCGACCCGCCGATGGAAGCGGAGCGGCGGCTGCATGGTCCCCGGATGGAGGCCGTCGCCGCCTTCGTGCGGGCCAATGCCATCGACAAGACCATTGTCGAACCGCGCCATGCCCGGTTCGGGATCATCACCACCGGCAAGGCCTATCTGGATGTCCGGCAGGCATTCGACGATCTCGGCCTCACGCCTGACGCCGTGGCCGCGCTCGGAATCCGGGTCTACAAGGTCGGCCTGACCTGGCCGCTTGAACGCGCGGGCGCCCGCCGGTTCGCCGAGGGGCTTCAGGACGTTCTGGTGGTCGAGGAGAAGCGCGGCTTCATCGAGCGGCAGTTGGTCGAGATTCTTTACAACCTGCCCGCGGACCGCCGCCCTTCGGTCGTCGGCAAGCGCGACGAAGCGGGAGCGCCGCTGCTGCCGAGCGAGGGCGAGATCACCCCGACCATGGTGGCCAAGGCGATCGCCTCGCGTCTTGAGCGCTTCGGGGTCTCCAATCCCAATCTGCGGCAGCGCATCGCGCGGCTGGAGTCGTTCGAGCGCGTGCAGAATGTCGCCAAGTTGCAGCGCTCGCCGTTTTTCTGCTCGGGGTGCCCGCACAATTCCTCGACGGTGGTGCCCGAAGGCAGCCGGGCGCTGGCCGGCATCGGCTGTCATGGCATGGCGATATTCATGCCGCACCGCAGGACGGTGACGTTCACGCAGATGGGCGGAGAGGGCGCGACCTGGATCGGGCAGGCGCCGTTCGCGCAGGACAAGCATGTCTTTCAGAATCTCGGAGACGGCACCTACACCCATTCCGGCTCCGTTGCGCTGCGGGCGGCCGCTGCCGCGGGCGTCAACATCACCTACAAGATTCTTTTCAATGACGCGGTGGCGATGACCGGCGGCCAGCCCGCGGAAGGCGGACTGTCGGTGCCGCAGATCGCCCATCAGGTCGCGGCCGAGGGCGCGAAACTGATCGCGGTGATCTCCGATGAGCCGGAGAAATATCCGAACCCGGCGATCTTCCCGCCAAAGACCATCATTGCGCATCGGGACGAACTGGACGCCATTCAGCGGCGGATGCGCGATACCAGCGGATTGACCGTCATCATCTACGATCAGACCTGCGCCGCGGAGAAACGGCGGCGACGCAAGCGCGGTGAATTTCCCGATCCGCCGCGCCGCGTCTTCATCAACGATGCGGTGTGCGAGGGGTGCGGCGATTGCTCGACCCAATCCAACTGCATCTCCGTCAAACCGCTCGCAACCGAGCTGGGACGGAAACGGCAGATCGATCAATCGTCCTGCAACAAGGATTTCTCCTGTCTCAAGGGGTTTTGTCCGAGTTTCGTCACCGTTCATGGCGGCAGCATCCGCAAGGCGACGGTGGCGGCGCAATCGGTGTCCGCCGATCCGCTGCAGCATCTGCCGCCGCCCCCGGCTCCCCAACTCCATGAGCCTTATAATATCGTTGTCGCGGGCATCGGCGGCACGGGGGTGCTCACGGTGGGAGCGCTGCTGGGCATGGCGGGGCACATCGAGGGCAAGGGCATCTCGGTTCTCGACTTCACCGGCATGTCCCAGAAGAACGGCGCGGTGACCAGTCATATTCGGATCGCGCCGTCGCCCGATGATTTGAAGGCGGTCCGCGTCGGCAGCGGCGCGGCCGATCTGCTGCTGGGATGCGACCTGGTCGTCACCGCGAGTTCCGCCGTTCTGGCGTTGGCCGAACGCGAGGTGACGAACGCCATCGTCAACACCCATGAGCAGCCGACGACGGACTTCATCACCAACCCCGATCTGGAGTTCCCCGGCGCCGACATGCGCAAGGCCGTTCTCGACGCGGCCGGCGACAAGCGGACCGACTTCGTCGACGCGACGCGCCTGGCGACCCGCCTGCTCGGGGACAGCATCGCCAGCAATCTGTTTCTGCTGGGATATGCCTTCCAGAAGGGATTTATCCCGATCAGCTTCGAGGCTCTGGATCGCGCGATCGAATTGAACAATGTCTCGGTCGCGGCCAATCGCAAGGCGTTCGCGTGGGGACGGCTTGCGGCCCATGATCCGGCGGCGCTTCCCAAGAGCGTCGCGACGGTGGCGTCGCGACAGGAAAGCGGCCTCGACTGGCTGATCCGCGATCGCGAACAGCGGCTGACGGCTTATCAGGATGCCGCTTACGCGCGGCGTTATCGGAGGCTTGTCGATCGTGCGGTTGCGGCCGAGAAGGCGGTGAAGGGCGGCGGCAAGTTTGCTGAGGCGGTGGCGCGCCATTTCTACAAGCTGATGGCGTACAAGGACGAGTATGAGGTCGCGCGTCTTTATACTGACGGGCAGTTTCTGAAAAAGCTCAACGAGCAGTTCGAGGGCGACTTCAAGCTCAGCTTCCATCTTGCGCCGCCGCTGTTGGCGCGCCGGAACGAAAGCGGGCAGTTGACGAAGGCGACCTATGGAGCGTGGGTGATGCCGCTGTTTCGGATCCTGGCGCGCGCCAGAAGCCTGCGCGGCACCAAGCTCGACGTGTTCGGCTACACCGAGGAGCGGCGTGCCGAGCGGGCCCTCATCGCCCGTTATGAAACCGCCATCGACCATGTCGCGGCTCGCCTGACGGCCGACAACCATGCAATCGCGGTCAAGATCGCCGAAATCCCGGACAGCATTCGTGGATACGGTCATATCAAGCAGGCCAGCATGGACGCCGCGGCGCGCATGGAGGCGGATTTGCTGGCTGTGTTCGATGCGCCGGATTCGGATCGTGCGGTGGCTTGATCCGCTTCGACCGCTTTAATCGCTGGCGAGGATCGCGATTGCGCCGATCGTCGCCAATGGGTCGACTCAATGAATTATTTAGAAATGGGTGGATGTGATGGATCTGGGAATTGCAGGGCGGACTGCGATCGTTTGTGCCAGCAGCGACGGCTTGGGGTTCGCATCGGCTCGTTCGTTGGCGAAGGCGGGCTGTACGGTTTTCATGAACGGCCGGCGGCCGGATGTGCTGGAGGCCGCGGCCAAGCGCGTGCGTGAAGAAACCGGTATGCGTGTCGAGGCCGTGGTCGCCGACGTTTCGACACCCGACGGACGCGCGCTGTTGACCTCGGCCTGTCCCGCGCCGGATATCCTCGTGACCAACGCCGGGGGGCCGCCGAAGAAAGATTTTCGGGAGCTGAGCGCCGAGGATTGGTCGCGTGCGCTGAACGCCAACATGCTCTCGGCGATTGCCTTGATCACGCACTATGTCGATGGAATGATCGCGCGCAAGTTCGGGCGGATCGTCAACGTCACCTCGATGACGTCTGTGCGGCCGTTCACCAATCTCGATCTGTCCAATGCGGTGCGCCTCGGTTTGACCGGCTTTGTCGCCGGCGTTTCGCGTCAGGTGGCCGGACACAACGTGACCATCAACAATCTTCTTCCCGGCTCTTTCGCAACGGCGCGCGCGCGCGCCCTCGCCGACGCGGCGGCGACCGAGCAGCTCATCAAGACCATTCCGGCCGGCCGGTTCGGCGAGCCCGATGAGTTCGGAGACACCTGCGCGTTTCTTTGCAGCGTCTCCGCCGCGTACATCGTTGGACAAAATATTCTGATCGACGGCGGCTATTGCGCCAGGACTCTTTGAGAGAGGCGTGTGTTGAATATTTCGATGGCCGGAAATCAGAGCGAAGCGTTGGCGAAGCGCGGTGCGCGGTTTTCCAGATTGGCCTTGACCGCCTCGATCTGATTGGGCGTAGCGAGCAGTCTGCGCTGCTCCTCCGTCTCCATGGCGAGACCGGCGGCCGCATCGCAGGCGACCGCTTCGTTGAGCAGCCGCTTGATGGCGCGGATCGCATCCGGGCTGCGCGCCGCAATCTCGCGCGCCGTCGCCATCGCCGCGGCCAAAGGGTCGGCCTCTACCCGCGTGGCGAAGCCGTAGGCCAGCGCCTCGTCGGCGGAAAAGATGCGCCCGGTGTAAGTCAATTCGCGGACGATATCCTCGCGCGCCAGATGCCGCATGAGTTGCGTCCCGGCCATATCGGGCACAAGCCCCCACTTCGCTTCGATAATGCTGAGCTTGGTTCCAGGCGCGACGTAGCGCAGATCGGCGCCGAGAGCGAGCTGAAAGCCGCCGCCGAAGGCGACGCCATGCACGGCCGCGATCACCGGGACGGGCAACTCGCGCCACAGCCATATGATGTGCTGGGCGAAGTTGGCGAGGCCGTGGGTGCGCTTGGTTAAATCGGCGAAGGGCAGGATGCTGCGGCCCTCGGTCGCCGCGATGATGCGTTCGACATCCAGGCCGGCGCAGAATGCGCGACCATTACCGGATATCACCACGACGCGGACGGCGGCATCTTCCCTGAGCCGAGCGCCGGTTTCGGCGATGGCCATGAACATCTCCGGATCCAGCGCATTTATTTTGTCGGCGCGGTTGAGACGGACGTCGGCAATTCCATCTTCGATGGTCAGGCGGACGCGATCGTTCATGTCAGGATCTCCTTTATTGCAGGATGTTTCGCCACCGGTCTTCAGGCGAAGGCGCGAAGCCTGGTGCGCGGGAGTTCACGGCGCCTTGAGGCGCTCGAATCAAGCGCGATGTCGTCTATGCGGCCCGCAGCGCTTCATTCCGGATGATTTCGGCGAAGCCCTGCCGCCACGATGGATAGCGCGGTGACCATTCGAGTTCGCGCTTGGCCTTGGCGTTTGATCCCGCGCGCGACTCCGTCATCATGACGACGATATGCTGCCCGGCGGCAAGACGGCCAAACCACGCGGGGATGGGAAACGGCGGCTTCGCGCCAAGCATCGCGGCGAGTTCTGTCAGCCACTCATGAACCGGGGCGGGAACGTCGTCGACGATATTGTAGACGCCTTCGCCACGCTCGACCGCAAGCGCCGCCGTCTCCGCGGCGTCGTCGATATGCAGGAACGACCACCACGCCGTGCCGCCGCCGATCAGCGGCATGTGGCGTTTGCGAACCTGCTCGATCATCAACGGATCGAAGACACCGGTGCCCGAACCGTAAAATCCGCCATAGCGGAGCGCGACGCCGGTGATTCCCGGCGTCGTCGTCACGGCATGCTCAAGATAGCGGATTGCGTCGAGCGTGCCGCGAAACTCCCGCGGTGGATCGTCATCGAGCGGATCCTCCTCTGTTTTCACATATCCGCCGACCCGCGCATATGGCCAGCCGCAAAAGCTCTGCGCGACCATTCGTTTCACGCCGAAGTCGCGCGCGGCTGCAAGCAGATGGTCGGTGCCAACGGTCCGCAGCCGGTTGCTGCCTGCGAACGCGCGGTCGAATTTGCGCAGGTCCAAAGCTCCTTTCAAATCCGTCAGTTGATGAACGATCACGTCGGGGCGTGCAGCGGCGACGGCCGCATGAATAGCTTTCTTATCGAGAGCATCCGCCACGACGGGCTCGGCGCCGAGTTCCCGCAGGAGGCCGGCTTTTGTCGGCGTTCGCGTCAAACCGACCACGCTGTGGCCGTTACCGATCAGGCGTGGAACCAGACGACGTCCGACGGCGCCGGTCGCGCCCGCAACGAAAATGCGCATGACATCACCTCATCGCTTGATAACCTACTTGGAAGTAGGTTAGTATTGCTCCCGATGAATTCAAGGGTCCGCAGGCGCCTGAGCGCGGAAGAACGTCGAGCCAGAATCATTTCGGCGGCCGTTGTCGCGTTTGCGCGCGACGGCTACGACAGCACGACAATGGACAGCATCGCGGCGCGCGCCGGGATCACCAAGCCAGTGCTCTACGATCACTTTTCCTCGAAGCAGACGCTGTTTCTGGCCGTGCTCGAGTCGATCCGCGACGGCCTGATCGCCAGAGGCAAAGCGATCGCGAAAGACGACGCCGATCCGGAGCAAAAGTTTCGCCGCTCGGTCGACGCCTTTCTTGAATTCGTCGAGCAAGCGCCGGACGCCGCGCGGGTGCTGCTGACGGTTCCGGCGGGAGATCCGGTTGCGGTGAAGGTTTGGCGCGAGGTTCAGGCCGGCGCGTCCGCCGGCATCGTTGCCCTGCTGGGCGGGCTCATGCCCGATCGAACGGGGTGGCGCCTGCCGGGCGCGACGGAATTTTTGAAGGAAGGTCTCCACGCGATTGCCGTGTGGTGGCTCGATCATCCGGAACCGAAGCGCGGGGAGATTGTGGAAATCGTGCTGGATGTCGCCTGGCGGGGACTGCGACCACAGACAGGTTCACGGAGCGGCGGCAAGCCGAGGCCCGATCGCCGCAAACGGTAAATGGAGCTCTGCAAAGGCT